>JAISPI010000101.1 GCA_031275075.1 Burkholderiales bacterium
TTTCCCCTCTAGGGGGATACCTATTTCTTGGACGATATTAAAAGAGGTTTTAAAAAGGATGGGGCTGAATACTGTTATAAAACAATTGGGGAAATTTGGTTGTAGCGTATAAAGGTTAATGATGGAGTGGTTGATTTTCTTCTTGTTGATGGTTTCTTGGATTGCCTTTGTTTCATACAAAAAGGCAAGAGAGATAGTGCATGCTGGCGCCCCTGCTCCCGTTAAGGCGGCTATGGCGGCGGTGTTAATAAGCTTCTTTTTTCTTATTGTCGTCATGGTTGGCGACATTTCTCTTTCTCGTGAATTATCTGAAGACAGAATATCCTTTGCTTTTGTTGCCGCTGTTATAGCTGTTGTTATTTGGGGTGGGGCTCTGTTTTCTTGCATTGGTTATTTTTTCTTGGGAATTTTTATTTCCTCGTTCGATAGACATCATAAGAAAAGCTATCTATTAATTGTCTTTCCTGCGATATATTTGATTTTTCTGGCGTCGATGATGCTTTTTCAACCGCTTGGTGGGTTGAGGTGAGCACAGTAGGTCGCGGTAAGTTTACGAACCCCAACATTTAATTCATCACCTTCAATGGCGACTATGTGCGGACTCTATTTTTTATCGGGGATCCAGCAAGCGTAGATACTGTTATCAAAGCATGGCAGCACGCTAGGTCGGGGTGAATTTGTGAACCCCGACGTTAAAACTGGAGCCGAATTCTACGTCTTGCATTTGTTGAGGTTCGCTACGCTCACCGCTAACTTACCGCGTTAGCGAAGCGCGATGCTCGGCGAGACATCCGCTTGGGATCAATCTGGCCGGAAGTTTTCGTGGCGGCTATTACATCTCATGAAGTTGTGCCAGCATGGTTCGTGCCGCATTCGACAGGGTATGTCCACTGTGGCGGATGACGCCAAGTTGGCGTTCAATATGTAATCCGGTCAAAGTGGGTGAGACCAGCGTTTGATCTAACATCGAGGTCGGCAGCAGCGACCAGCCGAGCCCGACCGATACCATCGTCTTGATGGTTTCCAGATAGTTGGTTGACAGCACGACATGCGGCTTGAGTTTAAGCGGCTCGAATGCGTGTTCAATCAGTGTGCGGGTGAAGGTGCCGGTTTCGGGCAGGATCGCCGGGTGTTCGATCAACATGAACGGTGTGATTTTTTTGCGTGCCGCCAGCGGGTGCCGAGGGGCGACGGCAACGCGCAGTACATCGGTCCACAATGGTTCGGCGAGTAGCGGCGGCGAACATTTGAGCGGCAGTGTGATGATTGCCAGTTCGATGTCGCCTTGGAGGACGGCATCACAGGCGTCTTCCGAGGCCATGAAACGCAGGTCGAGTCTGACTTGTGGCCAGGTTTCGATAAACGTGCGCAGCACTGGCGGCAGTCGGTGCAGGCCGATATGGTGGCTGGTAGTAATGCTCAGTGTGCCGCTGATTTGACCGCTCAGATTGGCAAGCGCACGGCGGCTGTCGCCGATGTCGCGCAGCAGTTGTTGAGCGCGTGGCAGCAGAACGCGCCCGGCCTCGGTCAGCACCACCGTGCGGCTCAGCCGGTCAAACAGGGTGACGCCGAGCAGGTTTTCCAGTGTTGAGATTCGTTTGCTGATCGCCGACTGGGTCAAATGCAACTGCTCGGCAGCCCGCGAGAAAGAGCCGTGTTCGGTGACGGCGAGAAAAGCGGCAAGCGCGGCGGTGTCCATTTCCAGATTTCAAAAAAATGTTGTTAAAATTCAATAAAAACAATGTGTTGCGTTGTCACACCGTGATCTTGCCGCCGGTTAAAGCCGCTTTAAATTAGCCGCACTCTAATTAAAGGGAAAGCCAATTTCTTTTAATTAACTGCGCGACTAATTAAAAGACCCCTCATTTTCTTTAATTTAAAAAGAGCTTTAAATAGTGCTCAAAACAGTACATACGGCTCCGGCTCCGGCCTGTTGTTTCATTGACCAGTCCCAGCTTAATAAGGTCGCGTATGGCGGCGTTTGCCGTCGGTGCGGAAATACTTAACTCTTTCTGGATTTGTAACGAAGTCAAGATAGGGCGCTTGTAGAATAAGTTTAGCGCCAAGCGGACATTGGGTGATTTTTTCCCCAAAAGCAAGTTTTCGGTATTGATACGTAGAGCCAGTATTTTTTGGAAGACATCTCTTCCTTTATTGGAGGTTTCAATAACGCCTTGCAGGAAAAAACGTATCCAATGAATCAGGTCGTGGGATAGACGAACTCTCATTAAGGCATCGTAGTAATTTGAACGATTCTTTTCAAAGAAAGCAGAAAGATAAAGCGAAGGTTTTGCCAGCAGACCATGATTTACCAGGTACAAGGGGATGAGTAAGCGTCCAATACGACCATTTCCATCAAGGAAAGGATGTATGGTTTCAAATTGATAATGACTGATGGCGATACGTATCAGATGCGGTGCGAATATCTCATTGTTGTGCCAAAATTTTTCCAGGTCTCCCATCAATTCAGGTACATCATCTTGATGCGGTGGTATAAAAACGGCATCGCTTAAATTGGAGCCGCCTATCCAGTTTTGGCTGGCGCGAAACTCTCCGGGCTGTTTTTTTTCTCCGCGAACGCCTTCCATAAGTTTTTTATGGGCATTTTTTAAAAGACGGTTCGAAAGAGGAAAGTTCGCAAGCGCGGCAATAGAATTATTAGCGGCCTCAATATAGTTCCGAACTTCGCGCCAGTCGTTGCGTTTTTCCGGCGCTATCTGTTCTTCTGCCATCAGAACTTCATCTATTCCTGTTTGTGTTCCTTCGATAAGACTCGATTTCTGAGCTTCCTTGACCACATGCATTTCAATAAAAAGGTCAATATCGGGCACAATGCGTGAGAAAGCATCCAATTCAGCAAGCGCGCGAGCGGCTGATTCAAGCAAGGTATTGATGCGCGGGTCTTCCCAAACCCATTCATGGTTAATGGGCGTCGGCTCAAAACTTTTATATCGGTAGCGCGAACGCCAACTGCCTGCCTTGTATTGTTCCAGTTTCATGTTTTCCAAAGCGCTCAGAACACGGCCACTATCGCGTCAATTATAAACAGACAAAGCGGAACAGGGCTGACCATGTACAAGCCACTTTCTTTGCCCAGCTTTTTAACAATCTTATTTTACCGCTTCCTATTCCAATAAGGAATGATTATTATGAAAATTATGAGTTTGCGTCATGATTTTGACAGGCGTAAGCTCAAACCATTGTTTCAGCCTTCGGAAGCAGGGGCGGCAACCCGCCGTTCATAAATCCGGCGTATGTGAACTGGAATTTTTCTTTCAGGAGTTGTCAGTTATGGCAGGACAAACGCTTTATGAAAAATTGTGGCGCAGCCACGTTGTTCGCGAAGAAGCGGACGGCGCTGTGCTGTTGTATATCGACCGCCATCTGGTACACGAGGTCACCAGCCCGCAGGCGTTCGAAGGATTGCGGCTGGCCGGACGGCAGGTGTGGCGGGAGAATTCGATTGTCGCTACCGCCGATCACAATACACCAACGGAACACTGGAACGAGGGGCTGGCCGGTATTAAAGACCCGATTTCCCGACAGCAGGTGGAAACGCTTGACGCCAATATTCGCGCTATTGATGCGCGCGCGTATTTTCCGTTTCTCGACGCACAGCAGGGCGTCATCCATGTCGTTGGCCCTGAGCAGGGCGTGATGCTGCCGGGAATGACGGTCGTTTGCGGCGATTCACACACATCGACACACGGCGCATTCGCTTGTTTGGCGCATGGTATCGGCACGTCCGAAGTCGAGCATGTGTTGGCAACGCAGTGTCTGGTCGCCAGAAAATCGAAGACGATGCGTGTGTGGGTGGACGGCGTATTGCGTCCGGGCGTTACCGCCAAGGATTTGGCGTTGGCGATAATCGGCAAGATCGGCACTGCCGGCGGCACGGGTTACGCCATTGAGTTTGCTGGGCCTGCCGTGCGGGCGCTGTCGATGGAAGGCCGGATGACGCTGTGCAACATGGCGATTGAGGCGGGCGCGCGTTCCGGACTGATCGGGGTCGATGCGAGAACGCTGGCTTATCTGAAAGACTGTCCGTTTGCCCCACAAGGAGATAACTGGAATACAGTCGCGATGGTATGGCAGGCGCTGGTGTCGGATGACGATGCCGTGTTTGATGATGAGGTAACGTTGGATGCCGCGCAGATCGCGCCGCAGGTGACTTGGGGCACATCCCCGGAAATGGTGACGGATATTCATGGCCGCGTGCCCGATCCGGCCAACGAAACCGATCCGGTGAAGCGTGAAGGGATGCAGCGGGCGCTAACGTATATGGGGTTGACCGCCAACATGCCGATGACTGAAATCGCGGTTGATGTGGTCTTTATCGGTTCCTGCACCAACGGGCGGATCGAAGATTTGCGGGCGGCGGCGGCGATTGCGCGCGGCAAGAAAAAGGCGGCGAACGTCAAGCGGGTGCTGGTGGTGCCGGGGTCTGGACGGGTCAAGCGCGTTGCCGAGCACGAAGGCTTGGATAAAGTATTCAGGGACGCCGGGTTTGAGTGGCGCGAGCCTGGCTGTTCGATGTGTCTGGCGATGAACGCCGACCGACTCGAGCCCGGTGAGCGTTGCGCCGCGACCAGCAACCGCAATTTTGAAGGCCGTCAGGGCGCGGGTGGACGCACGCATTTGGTCAGTCCGGCGATGGCGGCAGCGGCGGCAATACACGGCCACTTTGTCGATGTTGGCCGACTCATTTGAGGGAGCTTCGTTATGATGGATCACATCAGCCTTACTGTCAGCGACGCCGTGCGCAGCAAGGCGTTTTACGGAGCGGCGCTCGGCGCCATCGGTTACCGTGTGCTGAGAGAATTCGGCGCTGATGTTATCGGTTTCGGTGTGCCGCCCAAGCCTGATTTCTGGATTCGTGCCGGTCAGCCGAACCAGCCGCCGATCCATGTGGCTTTCGGTGTCGACAGCCGCGAGCAGGTCGATGCTTTTTACGCGGCGGCAATTGCCGCCGGCGGCCGCGACAACGGCAAGCCGGGGCTGCGTCCACATTACCACCCCGATTACTATGGGGCTTTCGTGTTCGACCCGGACGGTCACAATATCGAAGCTGTTTGTCACCGTCCTTTATGTTCTTGCGGAGAAAAAAAGTGAAAGCTTTTACAACATTACAAGGGCTGGTGTGCCCGCTGGATCGCGCCAACATCGACACCGACGCGATCATCCCGAAGCAGTTTTTGAAATCGATTTATCGCACCGGTTACGGTCCCTATTTGTTCGACGAATGGCGTTACCTCGATCATGGTGAGCCGGGGATGGATTGCAGCGCGCGTCCGAAAAATCCCGATTTCGTGCTGAATCAGCCGCGTTATCAGGGCGCGGAAATTCTGCTGGCGCGGGAGAATTTCGGTTGCGGTTCGTCACGCGAACACGCGCCTTGGGCGCTCGACGGTTACGGCGTTCGGGTGGTGATCGCGCCGAGCTTTGCCGACATTTTTTTCAACAACTGTTATAAAAACGGCCTGTTGCCGATGGTGTTGCCGGTAGCGGCAGTGGATCAGTTGTTTCAGGAAGTAACGGCGCAAGAAGGCTACCGATTGACGATTGATTTGGCGGCGCAGACGGTAACGACACCCTCAGGGCAAGTGTTCGGATTTGATATTACCGGACACCGCAAACATTGTTTGTTGAACGGGCTTGATGAAATTGGTTTGACGCTGGCGCACGCCGACGAAATTCGCGCGTATGAGGAGCGGCGTTGGCAAGAAGCGCCGTGGTTGTTTGCGTGAAATAACCGCAGAGAACGCAAAGACCGCAAAGATTTTTAGAGCCTGCCTTAGGGTCGTTTAAAAAATATGGCAAGAGAGCAGGCTGTACAAAGTGTGAACAAACGTTGTAAATGTTTGTTTCGCTGCTGCGGCATTACGCTACGCCTGTAATGACGGCGAGGGATAGTAAACACGCTATACAGGGCTGCTCTGTTAGAAATAGATTCCAGATTTTTGTGTTCTTTGCGTTCTTTGTGGTTAAAACAGTTTTTTGTTTTTAAAGTAAACGGAAAAAAGGAATTCATGATGGCGAAAGTGTTGGTGTTGCCGGGTGACGGCATTGGTCAGGAGATCGTCGCGGAAGCGGTGAAGGTGCTTTCTGTGCTGCAGAAGGAAGGCGCGATTACGCTGGAAATGGATACCGGTTTGTTGGGCGGTTGCGCTGTCGATGCAACCGGCGATCCGTACCCTGAGGAAACGCGACGCAAGGCGCGTGCTGCTGATGCCGTGTTGCTCGGTGCGGTCGGCGGGCCAAAGTGGGACAATTTGCCGCGTGCGCAACGGCCGGAACGCGGATTGCTTGGGATTCGCAAGGATTTGAATCTGTTTGCGAATCTGCGACCCGCCGTGGTGTATCCACAACTGGCAAACGCTTCAACGCTGAAAGCCGAGGTGGTAGCGGGGCTCGATATTTTGATTGTGCGTGAGTTGACCGGCGATATTTATTTCGGCGAACCACGCGGGATCGAAGCACGCGAAGTCAACGGCAAAGAAGAACGTGTCGGTTTCAATACCATGGTGTATTCGGAGAGCGAGATTCGACGGATTGCGAAAGTCGCGTTTGATGCGGCGCGTAAGCGAGGCAAACGGATGTGTTCAGTCGACAAGATGAACGTGCTCGAAACGACACAGCTATGGCGCGATGTTGTGATCGAGACGGCGAAAGATTATCCCGACGTTATGCTATCGCACATGTTGGTCGACAACGCGGCGATGCAACTGGTGCGCAACCCGAAACAGTTTGACGTGATCGTCACAGGCAACATGTTTGGCGATATTTTGTCGGACGAAGCGTCGATGTTGACTGGTTCGATTGGCATGCTGCCGTCGGCGTCGCTCGACGAAAACGGCAAAGGAATGTATGAACCGATTCACGGTTCGGCGCCGGATATCGCGGGCAAAAACATCGCCAATCCGCTGGCGACGATTTTGTCGGCGGCGATGATGCTGCGTTACAGCTTGCACCATGAAGAAGCAGCGCAGCGGGTCGAGGCGGCGGTAGCTCGTGTGCTTGATGACGGCGTGCGAACGGCTGACATCTGGGAGACGGGGATGAAGAAGGTCGGAACCCGCGAGATGGGAGACGCGGTGGTGGCGGCGCTGGTGCGAACGTAACGAAAAAATGGGGCGAACGGTAGAATGAAACATAAGCAGTGAAGTAAAAAAACAAAGGAAAAATCATGAAACGGATTGGTTTTGTTGGTTGGCGTGGGATGGTCGGTTCGGTATTGATGGCCCGGATGCGCGAGGAAAATGATTTCAGCGGGTTGGAGCCGACGTTTTTTACCACGTCGAATATTGGCGGCGTGGCGCCGGAGGTTGGTGTAGCCGCGCCATCGCTGAAAGACGCGTCCGATATCGCGGCGCTTTCGGCGATGGAAGTGATCGTGACTTGCCAAGGCGGCGATTACACCAACGAGGTTTATCCGAAGTTGCGAGCCGCCGGTTGGAAAGGCTACTGGATTGATGCGGCGTCGGCATTGCGGATGAAAAATGATGCGGTCATTGTTCTCGACCCGGTCAACCGCGATGTGATCGATGCGGCTCTGCAAAAAGGCATTAAAGATTACATTGGCGGCAACTGTACAGTGAGCTTGATGCTGATGGCGCTGGGCGGGTTATTCCGGCACGGGCTGGTCGAATGGATCAGCGCCATGACTTACCAGGCGGCGTCGGGCGCCGGCGCGCAGAATATGCGAGAGTTGTTGGCGCAAATGGGCGTCTTGCATCAGGCAGTGGCCGGGGAATTGGCCGATCCGGCGTCGGCGATTCTCGATATTGATCGCAAAGTGACCGAGGTGTTGCGCAGCGGAGCGTTGCCGACAGCGAATTTTGGCGTACCGCTGGCCGGCAGCCTGATTCCGTGGATCGACAAGGAACTGGACAACGGCCAAAGTCGCGAGGAATGGAAAGGGCAGGCCGAGACCAACAAAATCCTCGGTCTTGAAAAGACGCCGCTGCCGGTCGATGGCATCTGCGTGCGGGTCGGCGCGATGCGCTGCCATTCACAGGGGCTGACCATCAAGCTGAAGCGCGATGTGCCGCTCGATGAGATTGAAGCTTTGCTGGCGGCCGGTAACGAGTGGGTCAAGGTCGTTCCCAACCATAAAGAGGATACGGTACGCGATCTGACGCCAGCGGCGGTGAGCGGCACACTGACGGTGCCGGTCGGAAGGCTGCGCAAACTTAACATCGGTAAAGAGTATTTGTCTGCGTTCACCTGTGGCGACCAGTTGCT
>JAISPI010000115.1 GCA_031275075.1 Burkholderiales bacterium
CGCAACTGGCTGATCTGGCGGCAGGCATGCAGCACGGTGGTGTGGTCACGACCGCCGAAGCGACTGCCGATTTCGGGAAGCGACATTTCGGTCAGTTCTTTGGCAAGCGCCATGGCAACTTGTCGCGGACGAGCGATGGCGCGTGAACGTTTTTTCGAGTGCATGTCGGCGATTCGGATTTTGTAGTAATCGGCGACGGTTTTCTGGATGTTTTCAATAGAGACTTGCCGGTTTTGTACGGCGAGCAGGTCGCGCAAGGCTTCTTTGGCGACGGCCAGCGTGATGTCAGTGCTGTGAAAGCGGGCATAAGCCAGAACGCGCTTTAACGCGCCTTCGAGTTCGCGTACGTTGGAGCGGATGTGTTTGGCAATGAAGAAAGCCACTTGTTCGTCGAGCGCGACATTGACGGACTTTGCTTTTGCAAGCAGGATCGCGACCCGCATTTCCAGCTCCGGCGGCTCCAGCGCGACGATCAAACCCCAGCCGAAACGCGAGACCAACCGCTCTTCCACGCCCTTGATTTCGCGCGGGTAGGTGTCGCAGGTGATGACAACTTGTTTGTGCGCTTCGACCAGCGCATTGAACAGGTAGAAAAATTCTTCTTGGGTTCGTCCTTTGTCGCGGAAGAACTGGATATCGTCGATCAGTAAGAGATCGAGCGAATGGTAGTAGCGTTTGAATTCGTCGAACGATTTGTGCTGATAGGCGCGCACCACGTCGGAGACGTATTTTTCAGCGTGAATGTAGCGAATTCTGGCGGAGGGCGTGTGTTGCAGCAGATGGTTGCCGATCGCCTGGATCAAATGGGTTTTGCCGAGGCCGACGCCGCCGTAAATGAACAACGGGTTGTACGAAGTTGGCGATTCGGCAACTTGTATGCTGGCGGCGCGCGCCAGTTGGTTTGCTTTACCGGTTACGAAATGGTCGAAAGTGAACGCCGGATTCAGGCGGTGTGTTTCGTGGCGCTGTGCGGCGCCGTTCTCAGAGGAAGCGATTGCGGGCGTGGGCGCGGAAACAGACGCGGCAGAAATGACAGAGGCGGCAGGAGGCGTGGCACCATTACCGCCGGTATTCGAAACACTTCTTTCGTTCGGCGCGGCCGTTGCGGGCGCCGTATTTTTGATAGAGAAACGGAGGCGTAACGGCTGTCCCGCCGCGACTTGTGCCAGCGCCTCAATGCGTTCACCAAAATGCCGCCGCACCCAGTCTTGTACGAAGGTATTGGGCGCCAGAATGCACAATTCTTCGGCGGTTTCTTCGCACGACAAGAGCTTGATCCACGTCGAAAATTGTTGTGGGCTCAGCTCCTCCGACAGCGTTGCCAAGCAGGCGGACCAGATCGGAGTATTGGCAGATGAAGGCGCGGTGGACAATCGTTTTCCTGAAAAAACGGAGGATAAAAAAGCGCGCCGTGAGCCAAGGTCGCGCGTAGGAAATGGGGACATTTTACCCCACTGCGGGGAGGTGTTCCGGTCTGGTTAGGCAGAAACGCGGTATTTTCTATAACGCTTTGTTTTGCTTCGAAAATCATTTCCATTCGGGATGCTGCGGTAAATTCCCGCTTTTTCTGGCCTTTCGTTTCCCGGATTTTTCGCACGCTTTTCCGTATGTAACGCAGACGATGCTCTCCGATCTGGTAATCTATCCTCCGCACAAAAAATCAGTTTTGGAAAATTCGCTTATGTCTTCTCAAGCCCCAATCCAGCGCCTGACCCGCCTCGATCTGGCCAAAATGCGCGCTGTCGGCGAGAAAATTGCCGTACTTACTTGCTACGACGCCAGTTTTGCCGCGTTGTGCGAGGCGGCGGGCGTTGACGCGCTGCTGGTGGGAGATTCTCTTGGAATGGTGTTGCAAGGGCACGATTCCACTTTGCCGGTGACACTCGAAGATATCGTTTATCACATTGCCGCCGTTGCACGCGGTTCTCGTAAGCCGCTCGTGATCGCTGACATGCCATTCGGCAGTTTTCAGCAGTCGCCGCAGATAACTTTTGCTAATGCGGCGCGGCTGATGGCTGCTGGTGCGCAAATGGTCAAGCTCGAAGGCGGCATTGAAATGGCCGAAACGACGCATTTTTTGACTTCGCGCGGGATTCCGGTTTGCGCCCATGTCGGGTTGACGCCGCAGTCGGTGCATCAACTGGGCGGGTATCGGGTTCAGGGGGGCGACGAGAAGGGCGCGCAAAGATTGCATGCCGACGCTTGTGCGCAGGAGGCGGCGGGGGCGGCGTTGATGGTTCTCGAAGCGGTACCGGCGGCGTTGGCGGCGACACTGACCGAAACCTTGACGATTCCGACGATCGGCATTGGCGCTTCTGCCGCTTGTTCCGGGCAGGTGCTCGTGCTGTACGACATGCTCGACCTCTCGCCGGGCAGAAAGGCGCGTTTTGTCAGGAATTTTATGTCCGGTCAGCCGTCTGTTGCCGCAGCTATTGCCGCTTATGTGCGGGCGGTCAAGGACGGCAGTTTTCCTGCGGCGGAACATTGTTATTGAAAAGCCGGCAGCATCATGCGCGTCATTTCCCGTATTTCCGAACTCCGCGCGGCGCTTGCTGAGTTGCCGTCTGCGCCGTGTGTTTTCGTGCCGACGATGGGCAATTTGCATGACGGGCATACCAGCCTGATGCGGCAGGCGCGTGAATACATGGCGAATGCTGGCGTGTCTCAGGGGCGCGTGATCGCGAGTATTTTCGTCAACCGTCTGCAATTTGGCCCAAACGAAGACTTCGAGCGTTATCCGCGCACGTTCGAACGCGATTGCGCTGTGCTTGAAGCAAACGGCGTCGATCTCGTGTTCGCTCCGGAAGAAACAGATCTGTATCCGGAGCCGCAGCAGTATTACGTCGATCCGCCGTCGGTGCAACATATCCTCGAAGGCGCGTTTCGCCCCGGTCATTTCCGAGGTGTGGCGACGGTGGTTTTGAAGCTTTTCAATATTGTGCAGCCGCAGGCCGCGTTCTTCGGTAAAAAGGATTACCAGCAATTGCTGGTGATTCGTGAGATGGTGCGGCAACTGGCGTTGCCGGTCGCTATCGTTGCGGGCGAAACGGTGCGCGACGACGACGGTCTGGCGCTGTCATCGCGCAATCAATACCTTTCATCCGCCGAACGTGCCGAAGCGCCGCGGTTGTATCGGCAGTTGTGTGCGATGCGCGAGACGATTCTGGACAGTCACCGCTGCGGAAAAACGTTGACTGCCGCAGATTGTGTCCGGCTCGAAAATGCGGCGGTTGCCGAACTCAATACGCATGGCTGGAAAACCGATTACATATCCATCCGCCGGAGAAACGATCTGGAGCCGCCGACGGCTTTGACGGAAATGACAAACGGCCTGGTGGTGCTGGCGGCAAGCCGTCTGGGGACAACCCGGTTGATTGATAATATTGAAATATAAACGGTGTAAAAGCGTATAACGCAGGCGCTGATAAAGGCCCATTTGCCGTTACAATGTTTTTCTGAAACACCCTTTCCATAGGCAAGGCAATGCAAAGAACGATGTTGAAATCCAAGTTGCACCGTGTCACGGCAACTCACGCTGATCTGCATTATGAGGGTTCTTGCGCCATCGACGAGGACTTGCTCGATGCGGCGGATATTCGCGAATACGAAAAAGTCGAAATTTGGAATGTCAATAACGGTGAACGTTTTACCACCTACGCGATTCGCGCCAAGCGCGCTTCGGGCATTGTTTCCGTCAACGGTTCCGCCGCGCGCCGTGCTGCGCCAGGTGATATTTTGATCATCGCCACGTTTGCCGATTACGGCGAAACCGAGCTGGCGCATTACGAGCCGACGTTGGTCTACGTCGATTCGCAAAACCGCATCGTCCGAAAAGAACAAAAAATTCCAGTGCGAGCGACTACGCGCACTTGATTCCCGTTGTGCGCGATACGGTCGTTTTCACAGCGTCCCGTGCGTGTTCAGGAATCAGGGAGATACCATGTCGAAGACTTTAACGCTGACCGTATCCGGCGTCGTGATCGGATTGTTGGCATTGGCGCTCAGTCATTACGGCAATCCGCCCAACATGGGTGTTTGCGTCGCGTGTTTTTTACGCGACGTGTCCGGCGGAATGAAATTACACAGCATTGCGTCGCTGCAATACATGCGCCCCGAAATTTTTGGCTTTGTGCTTGGGGCGTTCCTGATGGCGATGGCTTTCAAGGAGTTCAGACCGCGTGCCGGATCATCGCCACTCACCTGCTTTTCTTTGGGCTTTCTGATGATGGTCGGCTGCCTGGTCTTTTTGGGCTGTCCGTTGCGCATGGTATTGCGAATCGCTGGCGGCGACCTGAATGCGGTCGTCGGACTTGTTGGTTTCGTTTGCGGGATAGGAATTGGCGCGCTATTCCTGAAACGGGATTTTGCGTTACCGGCCAATCAACCGCAAACGAAAGCGGAAGGAGCCATTTTCCCGTTGCTGTGTGCACTTATTTTCGCGCTGGCGTTGTGGAGAAGCAATTTGTTTGCGGCCAGTCAGCAAGGCGTTGGCGCTGCGCATGCGCCGCTCGTGTTGTCGCTCATTGCCGGGTTGGTGATCGGGGGCATCGTACAACGGACGCGTTTTTGCTTCATCGGCATGGCGAATCATATCTTCTTGTTCGGGCGTTGGTCGATGGCGGCGGGCGTGGCAATGCTGACAGCGGTTGTGCTGATCGGGAATGTTGTATTGGAAAATTTTCATTTTGGTTTTGCCGGACAGCCGATTGCGCACACGGATGGCGTCTGGAATTTTCTATCGATGGCGCTGGTTGGCTGGTGCGGTGTTTATCTGGGCGGTTGTCCGCTACGGCAACTGGTCAGCGCCGGACAAGGTAATGGCGATGCAGCGGTTGTCACACTCGGCATGTTGTTGGGCGCGGCGGTAGCGCACAATTTCGATTTGACATCAAGCGTGGCAGGGCCGACGACGGGAGGAAAAATGGCTGTTGCCGGAGGGATCGTCTTCGTGCTGGTTATCGGGTGGTTGTATTCAAAACAAAAAACACAAGGTTGAAAGCCCCGATTTTTTAAAGGGTGGCGGAAGAGCACAGGAGTCGAACCTGCCCGGGACTGCTGGCAGCCCCATCTGGATTTGAAGTCCAGCCGCTCCACCGGGAACGTTGCTCTTCCATATTCAGCGATTTTAACCGCAAAGAACGCATAGACCGCAAAGAATATCTTACGCGAAGAAGAAAAGCCTTCTTCCTTCATGGAAGAAGGGGCTTTCTTCGCGCTTTCGCGTGAGAAATTGTTTTTCTGGATTCTGTGATTTCGCTTCGCGCAGAATGACGAATTCGGTATATCTGATTCTTAATCCTTGGCCGCTGATTCCTGGTTTGCGAACAGTTCCGCATCACGCAGCAGATGGCGGTTGCCCTGACGGCGGGTGAAACCGCTGCGGTCGAAAAATTCGAGAATTTGAATGGCCAGTTTGCGACCGACACCGAAACGGTTACGCAAAGCCGCAGTTTCCATGCCGCCGTCGCTGCTGTCGGCAGCGGTGGCTCGAACGATCTCCGCGATGCGGGCGATTTGTGCCGTCAAGTAATAACGGTCGCGGACGATGGCGACAACGTAGCCCAGCCGCATGGCTTTATGCAACAGGGCGCGTGCCGTTTCTTCCGGAGTCTGTGCAGCGTTCGCAAGATCGCGCACCCAACACGGCGGCTCGTGGAAGAGCGGTAGCAAACGTTTCCATAACAAATCCTCTTCGGCGGTAAAAGCGAGCCGGTGTTGCGGCAAATGCAGCCATCCATTTGTGTTGATCAGACGTTTCTCATTCAGCAACCGATCAATATGCGCAAAGACCAGCACTTCCGGTGTGTTGGGTAGCGCCATCCGTCGTAATCGGGCGCGCCCGACGCCGAGGTGTTCTGGATAGCGCGCATGGGATTCGGCCAGCGACGCGACGAGGCTATCGCATTGCTGTTCTGCCATTACGGCGTCCATCGCATAACCACCCTTGATGAGCGCGCCGGAGGAAGGTAACAAAGTTTGCAATGCCGGAGCCGTCAGTTGTCGCGCCCAAGCGAAAGCATCGAGTTCAACGGCGCCCTGCTGCAACCACAACGCCAGCACATCATGGTCATCGTTCGTTTCAGTACGACGTGAAAGCCAGTGCAAAAATGCCGGTTGCCGTTTACCGCGCCGAGGCGGTGTCAGTGACAACACACGCGCTCCCGCCAGCGTGTGTCTGGCGCTGATGTCGCGCACAATCAGCACATCATCGTCGGCCAGATGCAACGGCGTATCGAGCGCCAGTTCGCAAAGTACAGAGGCAGTTTCTGGCGGCTGCAACAACGACAACCGACCGGTAAGATGGCTGGCGGCGTGGTGCAGATGAACGGATTGCCACTGTTGCAGGGAAATGGGCGAGCCGAGAAGACCAAGTTCAACCAGACAGCGGCTTACCGGCGAAGGCGGCGCTTCGGATAACAGCCAATCGCCGCGAGCAATGTCGTCCTTGTGCAAATCGCCGACGAGATTCAGCGCGATACGTTGACCGGCATGCGCAGTTTCGGTCGGGTGATCCTGTGCGCGAAGATGACGCACCCGCACCGATTGTTCGGCACCTGTCAACCACAAAGTGTCGCCGATGTTGACGTGGCCGTTCAGCGCGGTGCCGGTGACGACGAGACCGGCACCGTGTACATGAAAAGCACGGTCAATCGCCAGCCGGAAGCGGTGAGTATTGCGTGTTGACGAGATTTTTTGCTGCAATACCAGTGCTTGCAAATGCGTTTTTAGCGCGACGATGCCGTCGCCGGTGATTGCTGAAACCTCAAAGAAAGCGACGCCATTCCAAGCATAGCGACGCAACTCCTGTTCAAGCGCTTCACGGACTTCAGTGCGTCGTTCTGCTTCAACCTTGTCGATCTTTGTCAGCACAACGGTCAGATCTGGAATACGCAACAGATGCAGAATCGCCAAGTGCTCCTCGGTCTGCGGCATGATTCCGTCGTCGCACGCAACAACGAGAAGCGCATGCTGAACACCGCCGACACCGGCCAGCATGTTAGTCAAAAATTTTTCGTGACCGGGGACGTCGATGAAACCGAGAATTTCACCGTCCGGCAAAGGCAGGTAGGCATAACCGAGATCAACGGTCATCCCGCGCCGTTTTTCTTCGGGCAAGCGGTCGGTATCGGTGCCGGTCAGCGCCCGCAGCAACGACGTTTTGCCATGATCGACATGACCTGCGGTAACGAAAATCATGGAGCGACTCTGCTAATGCAGTTGTCGGGTTGCGGCGTTAAGTTCCCCTCTCCCGCTTGCGGGAGAGGGGTAGGGGAGAGGGCGGAACGAATACGCTCCAAAACAGCCTCTGTCTCTGACAGACATTCATTATTCCAGAAACGCAATACTCGATAACCGCAGCGCTCCAGGTAGCGCGTTCTTTCCTGATCGTGAACCATACGTTCTTGGTGTTGACCACCGTCAAGTTCGATCACAAGCTTTTCATTCGGCGCAACGAAATCGACAATATAAGAACCCATGGGCTTCTGGCGCTTAAACTTCACGCCTCCGAATCGTTTCCCGCGTAGATAAAACCAAAGTGTTTTCTCCGCATCGGTCAAGTTCTTGCGCAGTGTTTTGGCTTTTTGCAATGGCCTGGCGGTAATCATGGCGACGCTTTCTTGCACATACCCTCTCCCCCACCCCTCTCCCGCAAGCGGGAGAGGGGAAATGAAATCATCCCGCGCCGTTTTTCTTCTGGCAAGCGGTCGGTATCGGTACCGGTCAGCGCCCGCAGCAACGATGTTTTGCCATGATCGACGTGACCTGCGGTAACGAAAATCATGGAGTCACTTTGCCAGGGGGAGAGGGTGTTCGCACAACGGGTAAGAAAAACACACTAGTCGGAAAGATGGTTCATTAAAGAACCCGCTGCAGTACGGAACGCTGCCATCAATTCGTTTTCATCGTCGAGACAACGCAAGTCGAGCCACAGGCGGTTGTCGGTGATGCGGCCAAGAATCGGTTTCGGTTGCGCGTGCCAGAGAGACGCCAATGCCTCCAGTGTGCGGCCACGGCCATCGCGGGCGGTGAAGGTCAGCGCATGGCTTGGAAGGGTGTTCATCGGCAAAGCGCCGCTTCCAATTTGCGACAAACACGGCGCGTTGTCGATGTGAAACGAAGCGCCGTACAGATTCCGGCATTCCGGCAGCAAACGTTCGGCTGCTTGAGCCATGTCCGATGG
>JAISPI010000140.1 GCA_031275075.1 Burkholderiales bacterium
CACATCAGACAAACTGGCAGCGTGTTTTTCTTTCAGGTAGTCGCGCAATTTCATCAACATCATTTCAGCAACACCCCTTGCTGCAATGACTTCGAACCGGTAACGACGCCACTTCACCGGAGGGATTCCAATACCGACCGAAATACCGCAAAACAAAGAACAAACCGGCAAGCGCTGCTATCAAACCAAGCAACCACAATCCGGCGCTGGCCGGTGAACTTCCCAGCAAGGAAAGCTGGTAGTAACCCGTCGCGCACACCCAAGCCATCACAAAAGTCCAGACCGCCGTCAAAGCCATCCATTTGGCGCCGGCCTCACGGTACACCGCACCCAACGCCGCCGCGCATGGCGTGTACAACAGAATGAAAATCAAAAACGCCATCACCGCCGCCGTCGTTCCGAACGCAACATGAATCTGGCTGATCGCCGTTTGGTCGACGCCTTCGCTAACAGTTTCGAGATCACCCAGCGCAGAAACCATACCGAACGGCGCAACAACGCTCACAGCAGCGCCTTTGAGATTGGCCGGAATGGTGACAAACGCCTCTTTGATGCCTTCCAACGGGCGGTAGCTTTCGGCATCATGTTCTGCCGTATCGACTGCATCACTTCCTGACTGCATTCCCTTCGTTGAGTACAACGCATTCAGTGTCGCGATCACTGTTTCTTTGGCAAAAATACCGGTGAAGATGCCGACGGTCGCCGGCCAGTTTTTTTCTTCGATTCCCATCGGAGTGAAAACCGGCGTAATCGCCTTACCGATATTGGAAAGCACTGATTTGTCTGTGTTTTCGTTGCCGAAGCTGCCATCGGTGCCGAGCGAATTGAAGAAGCTCAACACCATCACCATCATTACGATAATTTTCCCGGCGTGGATGACGAAGCTCTTCAACCGTCCCCAGGTCAGCAACAACATGTTGCGTGCCGTCGGTATCCGGTACGGCGGCAGTTCCATGATGAACGGCGTGATCGCGCCCGGCAACAGCGTGTGTTTCAACACAAAGCCCGTCAGAATCGCAACCGCAATGCCTCCGAGATACAGCGCAAAAACGATGTTCTGACCATTCGCCGGAAAAAACACGGCCACCAGCAACGCGTACACCGGAAGACGCGCAGTACACGACATGTACGGAATCATCATGATCGACATCAAGCGGTCGCGCGAACTTTCCAGCGTGCGCGTACCCATGATCGCTGGCACATTGCAACCGAAACCGATCAGCATCGGCACGAATGCTTTACCCGGCAAGCCGATCGTCCGCATGCCGCGATCGACGACCATCGCTGCCCGTGCCAGATAACCGGAATCTTCAAGAAACGACAGACACAAAAACATCGCCGCAATCACCGGCACAAATGTCGCTACCGTTTGAATGCCGCCGCCAAGACCATTCGACAGTACCGCGTTCAACCACTCCGGCGCTCCGATGTTTTGTAAAAAGTGTCTGATACCATCAACCAGAACGCTTCCGAACAAGATGTCGAAAAAATCGATGAAGGCCGAACCGAACTGAATGGCCAGAAGGAACATCACATACATCGTCAAAAGAAAGAACGGAATGCCCGTAAGCCGCCCCAATGCCCAACGGTCAATCGTCGCCGTCATTGAGTTACTCGCCTGCCGTGGCCGTTCGATGACTTCACGGCTCAACGCATCAATGGTGTCGTAACGGGCGCTGGCTAACGCGATATCGATTTCACCATTGCACCAGCCCGCCAGGTCTTGACGGCAACGGGTCAACGCCTGCTCGCTGAAATCATCCAGCGGTTCATTCTTATTTTCGTAATTCCCAAGAAGCGTATCCAGCATTTGCCAGCGCGTCATCGTTCGCAACGGGCTTTCTTTGGGCGACGCTTCCAGCATCTTCGCCAAAACCGCTTCCTGTTGCTCGCCCAGTGTCGTTACTTTGGGCTGTGGCACGGTTTGCTCCTGCAACATCGTTTCGATTGTGCGCCGCAAATCGTCGATACCCTCGCCACGACTGGCGGACACGCCGATCACCGGACAACCCAGTTGTTCCTGCAAACGCGCGATATCGATCACTTCGCCGTTGTTGCGCACCGCGTCAATCATGTTCAGCACAACGACCATTGGCCGATGCAGATCAAGCAACTGAAAAGTCAAATAAAGGTTGCGTTGAAGGTTTGTCGCATCAACGATATTGACAATCAGCGTCCCTTGTTCATTCAGCACAAAATTTCGCGCAATGAGTTCGTCCTGAGAAACGCCTGTGGCGGAACGCTCTATCGCATAGGTGCCGGGCAGATCGACCACATGCACCCGCTTGCAGTCGTGACGGTACACGCCCGTCTTGCGTTCGACCGTCACCCCCGGCCAGTTGCCGACACGCTGGCACGAGCCGGTCAGCGCGTTGAATAACGTCGTTTTCCCGCAGTTGGGATTGCCGATCAAAGCAATCTGACGTTCGTGCGAATGATGATGGTAGCTCATGAATGGCTCACTTCCACCGCAATGGCCGCCGCTTCCGAGCGACGCAGACACAAACGAAAACCGCGTATCTCGATTTCAATCGGATCACCGAGCGGCGCGACACGAATCACCTGCAAATAACAACCGGGCGTGATCCCCATCGCCAACAATTTGCCTCGAAACGGCGTTGCGCTTTCTGTCAGATGCGTGATCAACGCCTGTTGGCCAAACGGCAGACAATCCAGTGTCGTTACAGGCATGACGGAAACTCTATCTTTTCGGTATTTATTGATTGGGTTAGCCGTATATTAACTGAGAATCATTCTCGTTTGCAACCGGCTGCTGAGGTTTGTTACTTTTTTAGGGGTTATGGATTAACTCATGCAACACTTTGATTTATAAGATTTTTTCAAAAAAACCACGAATCGCCCTGCTCTCCTCAAATAAGATTGCCTTCCCTGTATACGATTCGTCGCGCCACATGTTGTCATTCTGCGCGAGGTCGCAGAATGACCGACCAGGTTTATTCCGTGCGTCCCTAGAATAAACAATTTATACATTGTTAGAATGCTCGTCTGGTAACCCCATTCCGGTCATTGATCATGCTGAGGTATCCGTACGCCACGCCCCCCGCCCCTGGCGCTGTTCTGGAAGTCGCCCCCGACGTTCTGTGGTTACGCATGCCGTTACCGTTTGCGCTCGATCACATCAATCTGTGGTTGCTACGCGATACCGACGGCTATGTGCTGATCGACTGCGGCCTTGGTGACAAAATGACTCGGGCGTTGTGGGAGCGACATTTCCACGCCATCCTGCGCGATCTGTCCATCACCCGCATTCTGATCACCCATCATCACCCCGACCATCTGGGCAATGCCGACTGGCTCATGCAGCGTTTTGCCTGCCCGTTGTCGATGACGGCAGGCGAATTTTTGATGGCGCACGCTATTTTTCATTCCTGCGCACCGTTCACTGCTGAGGCGACCTTTGCGCTGTTCCGCACTCACGGCACCGAGGCCGTGTATCTCGACGCCTTTGCGGCACAAGCCGATCTCTATCGAGCCGGTGTCCCCAGTTTGCCGGCGCGTTATCACCGGCTCAATAACGACATCGACCGTACCATCGACATCGACACGAATCCGTGGCAAGTCATCATCGGCCAAGGCCACGCGCCGGAACATGCCTCGTTTTACGCGCCGACGAAAAAGTTGCTGATCTCCGGCGATATGCTGCTGCCCAAAA
This sequence comes from Burkholderiales bacterium, assembly GCA_031275075.1. Classification (GTDB taxonomy): domain Bacteria; phylum Pseudomonadota; class Gammaproteobacteria; order Burkholderiales; family Casimicrobiaceae; genus UBA931. Next base: position 3,674 of record JAISPI010000140.1, read on the forward strand.
TCAGCACGCACATCAGCATTTGGGCGTTCGAGCCGGAATCTGACCCGCTGACGTATTTTCTCGATTCGCTAAACGCCATGGCTGCGCTGCCCGATAACACGCTGGTGTTGCCGTCGCACGGCTTGCCGTTCTACGGTATCAGCGAACGGATTGTGCAACTGCGTGAACATCACAAGGAACGGTTGAACGATTTGCGAGAGGCTTTGCGTCTGGCGTCGCGCCCGTTGTCCGCCGCCGAGATGCTCTCGGAACTCTTTCCCCGTGAACTTGATATACACCAGCGCTTCTTTGCCATCAGCGAAACCATCGCGCATTTGAACCATCTCTGGTTGCGCGACGAAGCGGATCGGCACATCGACGACGACGGTATCATCCGCTTTTCGCTGGCGCTGTAATCGCGTTAATCGTCTCCGGCTCTGGAAACCGCGAAGAGCGCAGAGAACACAAAAAATTTTTGTGGATTACGGCATCGCCTTATCCGCCCTTGCTTGCTATCCTTTTCAGATCGTAGGGTAGGCAAAGCGAAGCGTGCCCACCGGAGGTTTGAATTCGATCAATGTTACGGTGGGCACGGCTTAACAGCCTTTGCCCACCCTACGCTTGCTGTAACCGCGTCGATCGTCTCTGGCTTTGTTTTTATATCACTGCCACTTCAGCACACTGCTTCCCAGCTTCGTCGCCACTTGCTCGGCAAAGGCTGTGCCCAGTTGCCGCGCCAACCGCTCGGAAAAATTAGGCCGATAGGAAAAGTCATAAACGTTTTCGACGCCGATGATATCGCGCGCCACCGAATCCGCCGTGCCCAAGCCATCGGCAAGTCCTAACGCCACCGCTTCGTTGCCACTCCAGATCAGCCCCGAAAACATTTCAGGCGTTTCGCGCAAACGTTCGCCGCGACCGTCACGCACGGCAGTGATAAATTGTTGGTGAATGCTGTCGAGCAGTTTTTGAACATGCTCTTTTTGCCTTTCGTCAACCGGACTGAAGGGGTCCATGAGCGCCTTGTTATCACCGGCGGTCATCGTGCGCTGCTCGATGCCCAGTTTGTGAATGGCTTCGGTAAAACCGAAGTTCATCATGATTACCCCGATTGAGCCGACCAGGCTGGCCTTGTCGACGTAAATTTCGTCGGCTGCGGCAGCAACATAATAACCGCCCGATGCCGCCATCTCGCCGACGACGGCATAAAGCGGAATACCCGGATATGTCTCGCGCAGCCGTTTAATTTCATCGTAAATCTGACCGGCCTGCACCGGACTGCCTCCGGGGCTGTTGATTTCGAGGATGACGCCGCGAACATTTTTGGAAGTAAAAGCGTTTTTTAAGCCGGAAATAATGTGTTCGGCGCTGGCATCCGCATCGAGCGAAATAGCGCCGCTCAACTGCACCAACGCAGTGCATTCATTCAAACAGCCGCGGCTGTAATTTTTTCCCGTAAAGCTGAGGCTGATGAGCAAAACCACGACCACCAATATCGCCAACCGAAAAAAGATACGCCAACGTCGAGCGCGGCGTTGTTCGGCCAGAAACGCCATCGCTATTTTTTCCAGCGCAACAACGTGACTGCCATTACCGGCAGATGCGGTCGCCGTCGCCGATGGTGGTGGGGTTTGCCCGAACACTTGCGCGCGCAGGATGGGTTCATTGGGGTCGTAAGAGCTCATTTTCAACTTTCTTCAGTATCGAACACTACTTCCGTAGCGTTGCCATTATCCATGCACAGCCAACCAGGTGTCCAGCGCCGCAACAGAATCGACAATGGCCAACGGCTGGCTTTTTTGCAGACTGTCCTCATCGTGGGCGCCGTAGGAAACCGCCAAAGCATGAGAGCGGGCGTTTTTCGCCATCTGGATATCGTGAGTGGTATCGCCAATCATTAATGTCTGCTCCGGCGTCACCCCCAACCGATCCATCAGGTAAAGCAACATTTCAGGGTGCGGTTTCGAGAAGCTCTCATCGGCGCAACGGGTAGCGTGAAAACGCTGTCTCAATCCGTTCTGCCACAGCATCCGATCCAATCCTTTACGCGATTTGCCGGTCGCCACAGCCAGAAAATAATCTTCCCGATCAAGCTTTTCCAGTAAGGTCTCCATTCCATCGAACAACGAAATTCTGTCATCGCTCTGGAAATAATGGTAGCGGTAACGCTCCAGCAACTTTTCAATGGTCTCCTCCGGCAAATCCGGCGAAAGACTGGAAAATGCCGTATCGAGTTTCAGCCCGATGATGTAGCGCGCTGCTTTTTCTTCGGGTTGCGCCAATCTCAGATCGCGGTACGCCGCCTGAACGGCGCGTACAATCGGCATCGTTGAATCAACCACCGTGCCGTCCCAATCGAACACCAGCAAACGAAAACGCCGCGACCGCGTTTTCTGTTCCGTCATCTCAGTTCTCCCCTGCACCATTCATTCCATCTCTCGCACCGCCGGTAAACGGTCGAGGAACATTTGCAACGCCTCAGAAAGCGGCGCTTCAATCTCCAACCATTCGCCGCTCTCCGGATGCGAAAACCCCAGCTTGCGCGCGTGCAAAAACATCCGGCGCAAGCCAGCCTTCGCCAGCGTCCGGTTCCAGGCAAAATCGCCGTATTTATCATCGCCGGCCAGCGGATACCCCAGATGGGTCAAATGTACCCGTATTTGGTGGGTTCGGCCGGTATGCAGTTCCGCTTCCAGCAGTGATAACGGCGGTTCAAGGTTCGGCCATACCCGTTGCCGGTAAAACACGGTCGTTGCCGCCTGCCCGTCGCCATCGGCACGCACCCGCCGCTCCCCTTCCGCCGTCAGGTAACGCATCAGCGGCACCTGTACTTTCCGCTTGGCGTCCGGCCAACGCCCACGAATCAAAACGTCATAACGTTTGTCAACCGTACCGTCGCGCCAGGCCGCATGCAGCCCCGTCAACGCCGAGCGTTTTTTTGCCAGCAGCAGTACTCCCGATGTTTCCCGGTCAAGCCGATGCACCAATTCCAGAAAACGCAGTTCCGGACGCTGTGCCCGCAGTTGCTCAACCGCCCCAAACGACACACCGCTACCGCCATGCACCGCCAGCCCGGCAGGTTTGTCCACCGCCAACAGCCATTCATCCTCGAAAAGCACCGGCAGAGCACAAGTGCTGCGCGGCAATGCCGGACGATGGGCTTCGACCCGCGCCGGCAACCGCAGCGGCGGAATACGAACCATGTCCCCCAACGCCAAATGATCCGACGGCTGCGCTCGGCCACCGTTTACCCGCACCTCGCCCGACCGCACGATCCGGTAGATGTGGCTTTGCGGCACGCCCTTGAGCGTCTTCATCAGAAAATTGTCGAGCCGCTGCCCGGCGGCAGTGTCATCAACTTCCAAATGTCGCACAAATACCTTGCTTAAGTCCTTCATTTCCTTATAATTGCTAGCTGACCTTGGTATCGCAGGCTATGGCCGCAGCGGCGAGATGCTAAAATCATCAGCCGCCTTTTTCCGGTAAAACCGGATTTTGCCGCCTTTGCCATGCCGGAAGGTTGCGGTGACGTCGCGCACCGCGTACCCCGTCCCGGAAATTCCGGGCGCTGGATACGAAGTAGCGATCTTAAAGGAAGCTCTGGAGCAGTGCCAGCCAGTGCATAAGGATTTTTTGCAAAACTCCGCTTGTCGGAGGAGATGGGAGCCGAAAGCCGGGTTACGCCGCAGATAGACGACCGTATAAGCCGTGTCGTTGCCGTAACCGCAGGTACGCCTCCCCCGCAAATCCCGCACATCGGGTCTGCCTGAAAAGCTTCCGGGAAACGAATTGAATACGCGCATTTTCGCGCCGAGGTTTCGGACACAGTGAATCTGCGTGGCATGAGAGATACAAGGCTGCGATGCCGCTCGTGCTCGAAAGAGCCGCTGCCCTATTGTTGAGGCATCGCCCGCGCACCCCGCTTTGCGAGGTGCTTGACGAACAAAAAGGGCCGTCCCTTAAGGACGAGAATCGGTGTATTGATGGTGATACTTTTTCCGATTTGCTGCCTCCCTCGTCTGCCGGACGTACTTCGGTACAGTTCCGGCATCTTGTCTCGCCGCCGGTATTGGTCGGACGGTTGTGCCACGCCTGATTCCACAGCCCGCTTACGGATGCTGTGAGCCTGTTGCCCGCCTTGGTGTGCGAAGCGCACTAAAGGATTGTGTAATATGAAAAGAATGTTATTCAACGCCACACAGGCGGAAGAATTGCGGGTGGCCATTGTCGATGGACAAAAACTCATCGATCTCGACATCGAATCGGCCAGTAAAGAACAACGAAAATCGAATATTTACAAAGGGGTTATTACCCGGATCGAACCATCGTTGGAAGCGTGTTTTGTCGATTACGGAACCGATCGCCACGGTTTTTTACCGTTTAAAGAAATTTCGCGTCAATCAATCGGCATCCATGATGGCCGTGTTCAAGACCATCTGCGCGAAGGTCAGGAACTCATCATCCAGATCGACAAAGACGAACGCGGCAATAAAGGCGCGGCGCTGACCACCTACATTTCGCTGGCCGGACGTTATCTTGTCCTGATGCCCAACAACCCACGCGGCGGCGGCGTTTCACGCCGCATCGAGGGCGAAGAACGCAACGAACTGCGCGAAACGTTAAACCAGCTCGATGTCCCCCGCGGCATGAGCACTATCGCCCGCACCGCTGGCATCGGCCGTTCGCAGGAAGAACTGCAATGGGATCTTAATTACCTGTTGCAATTATGGAGCGCCATCGAAGATGCAGCGCGGTTACAGAAAGGCGCTTATCTGATTTATCAGGAATCGTCACTGGTGATCCGCGCCATCCGCGATTACTTTCACCCCGGCATCGGCGAAATCCTGATCGACACCGAAACCGTTTTCGAACAGGCGCAACAATTCATGAGCCACGTCATGCCCAACAATGTGCATTGCGTGAAGCTTTACCGTGATGATGTGCCGTTGTTTTCACGTTTTCAGATTGAGCACCAGATCGAAACCGCCTATAACCGGCAAGTGCCGTTGCCCTCCGGCGGTTCCATCGTTATCGATCACACTGAAGCGCTGGTCGCTGTCGACGTCAACTCGGCACGCGCCACGCGCGGTTCCGACATTGAAGCCACCGCGCTGCAAACCAATCTTGAAGCGGTCAGCGAAGTCGCCCGCCAGTTGCGCTTGCGCGACCTCGGCGGTTTGGTTGTGATCGACTTCATCGACATGGAAAATGCGAAGAACCAGCGTGTCGTCGAAGATCGCCTGCACGAATCGTTGCGTTATGACCGCGCCCGCGTGCAAATCAGCAAAATTTCGCGTTTCGGCCTGCTCGAATTATCGCGGCAGCGGCTGCGTCCGGCGCTTGCCGAATCCGCCCATATGCCTTGCCCGCGTTGCCACGGCATCGGCCACATTCGCGGCACCGAATCGACAGCGCTGCATATCCTGCGTATCCTTCAGGAAGAAGCGATGAAAGACAACACGGCGCAGATCATCGCGCAAGTTCCGGTGGAAGTCGCCACATTCCTGCTCAACGAAAAACGCAACGATGTGTTTGCTATCGAAACGCGTTTCCGGGTAAATGTTCTACTGGTGCCCAACCGCTATCTCGAAACGCCGAATTTCTCCGTTGAACGTTTGCGTCACGACGATTTGAATCAGAACGAATCGCTGCTCTCTTCGTTTGAACTCGCCGAAAAACCCAAAGAACCGGACATCATCAAAGAGAAAAAAGAAGAAGCCAAAGAGCCGCGTCAGGAAGCTGTTGTCAAAGGCATCACGCCGGCGGTAGCGCCACCGATTCCGAAAGACGCCCCGCCCGAATCGTGGTTCTCTCGTATGTTCGCCTGGTTCAAGAAAGAACCGGAAACCACGCCGACCGCCAAAGGCACCGGCAAGCGTCAGGACAACCGTCGCCGCGAGGGTGGCCGCAACGAACGTGACCGCAATGAACGCCGTGGCGGTCGCAATGAACGCAGCAGCCGTAACGAGCGTGACGACAAAAACGAACGCCAGAAACGTCAAGGCGAAAATCGGGAACGTTCCGATAAAAACGAACGCGGCAACAAAGCTGAACGTCAGCAGGAACGCCGCCGCGACAATGAGCGTCAGAGCGACGCCCGTCAAGAACGCGAACCGTCAATTCAAACGTCCAGAGAGGCGCAAGAACCTACGCTACGTACACGCGAACGCGATGAAGCGCGGCAAAGCAAGCCTCAGGACAACGAACGTCGTCCTCGCTTGCAAGAAGAATCCCGTCAACCATCGCCTGCGCAGCAGGAAACCACGACGGGCGCAAGCGCATCTCCCGTTGCCGCCAGAGCTGTGCTTGAAACCCCGCCAGCCGGGGAAAGCAACGAACGCCGCGAACAGAACAAACGCCGCCGTCGTGGCGGACGCGGTCGTGGTGGCCGTCAACAAGAGCATACAGGTCACGAAGAAGCAACGCCGTCTTTGCCTTCATTCGAGTTCGTTGTCGAACCTGAAACCGAAGCCGCGCCTGTTGCACCGTCTGCCGCCTCATTGCCAGCCATTCCTCTCACGAGCACCGCTTTGCGGCCTGTGAGCGATACCGTCGCGCAAGCGTCGCTGCCGCAAGCATCGCTGCCTTTACGTACGCAGGAAACACCGGTCACCGAAACGTCGAAGCCGGAAAAAGCCATTGCTGTTGCGAAACCGGAAGAACCGGTTACGCAGGCAACACCAGAAACACCGCGGAGACCGTCTCCAACGAAGCCAGCAGCAACACCTTCTTTCGTTCCCGATCTTTCCGGTGCCGGGCTGGAGTTGGTGGAAACCCGTCATCCTGCTCCGGTTTCCGAACCGCGGGATAGCGAAACGCCGCGTCCAAAACGCGTTCGCCCACCACGTGCTTCTGTTCAGGAAGAACCGCTGCAAATGGTGGAAACGACACACAAGGATTAACACATCCTGTCATCAAACAAACAGGCTGCCCACAGGCAGCCTGTTTGTTTTTCTGTTTACGTCTTAACGAATGGCGCCGTTCAGTCCGTAGGCTGGGATGAAGCCTAGCGTAATCCCAGCCTACGCTTGCTTCTCTTTGGCTTTCGCCAGCCAGGGCGCCAACAGCTTGTCGACCTTGATCTGTCGGATGTGCTCTAAAAAACAAGTATCAATTGCATTCTCCAGAGGGCCTGACTGCTTAGAGGCCAGAACCAGAAACTCCGAAAGCTGCGCGAGTTGCCTTCCGGAGAATGAGGATGCCCCTTTTCCGAAGAAGCATGTGAACTCGGTCATAAGGGCATGGAAACTCGCTCCGTCTCTGTAGGTGTCGGAAGATTCGAGTCCTTCCAGCGAGCCGGAGAATGTCGGAAAGATAGTGACGAGTAGTGCACTCAGTTCTTCAGGCGATTGCGGTGGCTGCTTCATGGTGTCTAACATAAAAATGGCGTTAACTCGCTTGATTACTTCTCGGGTTTTCTACTTTCTTTATAGCTCGTAGGCTGGGATGAAGCCTAGCGTAATCCCAGCATTTTGAATTTCCGATAATGCTTGAAGCTGGGATTTCACTTCGTCCCATCCCAGCCTACGCTTGCTTTGTATTGCTACGGCTACGTCCTCGCCGGTGAAGCAAAAAGACGATCAATCGCCGCTTCGTAATGAGAGAGCAATTCGTTGTCAGTAGAAACGGGCATATTGAGGTCATGTAAAACACCGTCTTCCAGACCGTAAATCAAACCGTGTACGGTCACTTCCTGGCCGCGCGCCCAAGCATCGCGCATGATCGTCGTTTCACTGAGGTTCAACACTTGCTCTAGAACATTGAGTTCGCAAAGACGATCAAGTTGCCGTATAGGATCAGCGATCGCCATGAGCCGAACACGATGCTTATCGCGCACGTCCTGAACATGGCGAAGCCAGTTGTCGATGAGGCCGAGGCGCGTGTTGTGCAATGCTGCCGTGACCCCACCGCAACCGTAATGCCCAACGACCAGAACGTGCCGAACGCGCAAAGCGTCCACGGCGTATTGGAGGACGGACAAGCAATTCAAGTCGGTATGCACAACAACGTTGGCCACGTTCCGGTGAACAAACACTTCTCCGGGCTCCAGTCCGAGAATTTCATTCGCAGGCACACGGCTGTCGGCACAGCCAATCCAAAGGTATTGTGGATTCTGCTGCGCGGCCAAATTACGGAAGAAATCCTGGTTGCGTTCTTTAACCGATTGCGACCAACGCCGGTTTTGTTCAAGAAGAAATTCAAGACGGTTCGACATAAAAAATACCAAAAAAAGATTTGTAGTTAACGGGCTGCAATCGTGAAACCTTGCGCCCGCAATAAAGCCAGGACGCCTTGATCTCCGCCCAAGTGCAATGCGCCTACGGCCACAAATACCGGTTTACCGGAAGCAAGATGTGGTCGCAGCCGCTCGACAAAACGCTTGTTACGCAAAAAAATCATCTTTTCATCAACTTTTCGCACCGTATCTGACGACAACTTTTCTTCTTCGTTCATTTTTCGATACCAGTCATACAGAGCATCCGCGTCACCGCCTTGCCAAAGCCGATAAAGCGCCTGAGTCAACGCCAACCGCCTCTCCTCGGACAACGCCAGATAGCCTTCCAACATTTCACGCTGAACGCTGTCTTCAAATGAAGCCAAAGCCTCAACTTGTTCCTCTGGCGTTTCCAATCCTCGCGTCGGACGGTTTCCCCAGATTTTCATCAACCGTTGTTCTGTTCCCAACTGGGGCGACAATCCCGCTTTTGTCGCATTGATGATGGCCAGCATTGTTGACACCATCCAGGCCGGAATACGTTCTATACCGGCCTCCGCGCCGGGCAAAAGCGTCCCCAACTGGACAAACGCAGCAGGCGAAATCTGTTTTCGCAAACAGGCATCCTGACATAGCCGCGAAGACATCAACAACGCGGCCTTGGACATATCTTCAGCAGACACTTCCATGATGAGTTGTGAAGATCGGGAAAGTGCTTGCGCGATCTCCTGACGCAGAGGCGGTTCTCCC
>JAISPI010000150.1 GCA_031275075.1 Burkholderiales bacterium
GAAGTGTTTTTGAAAGCGCAGGCGATGGAAGGGCTGGAACACCGTTTGCGTGAGCTGTATCCGGACGAAGCGCAGCGCGAAGCGAAACGCGCCGAATATCAGACACGTCTCGACTTCGAGATCGATACCATCGTGCAGATGGGGTTTTCCGGCTACTTCCTGATCGTCGCCGACTTTATCAACTGGGCAAAGGTCAACGATGTGCCGGTCGGTCCCGGCCGCGGTTCGGGCGCCGGCTCGCTGGTGGCTTACAGTCTCGGCATCACCGACCTCGACCCATTGCGTTACGCCTTGCTGTTCGAGCGTTTCCTCAATCCGGAACGGGTGTCGATGCCCGACTTCGATATCGACTTCTGTCAGGACAAGCGCGAACGCGTTATCGATTATGTGCGGCACAAATACGGCGGCGACAGCGTTTCACAAATCGCCACCTTCGGCACAATGGCCGCCAAGGCGGTCGTCCGTGACGTTGGCCGTGTGCTTGATTTACCGTACTCGTTCTGCGACGGTATCTCCAAACTAATCCCGTTTACGCCTGGCGTCAGAATCACGCTGGCCGAAGCGCGAGAGGCCGAACCGTTGCTCGCCGAACGCGAGAAAAACGAAGAAGAAGTGCGTGAACTGCTGGCGCTTGCCGCACCGCTTGAAGGGTTGACGCGCAACGTCGGCATGCACGCCGGCGGCGTGCTGATTGCGCCGGGAAAACTCACTGACTTTTGCCCGCTGTACATTCAACCCGGCGCTGATGCCGCCGTCTCGCAATTCGACAAGGACGATGTCGAAGCGGCGGGGTTGGTGAAGTTCGACTTCCTCGGACTGGCGACGCTGACCGTGCTTGACTGGACATTGAAATTCGTCAAAAAACTCGACCCGGCTTCCGATATCGCGCTCAAGGACTTGCCGCTTGACGATAAAGCCACTTACGACGTTTTCCGAAAAGGCAATACCACCGCTGTCTTCCAGTTTGAATCGCGTGGAATGCGCGAGCTGCTGGTACGCGCACATCCTGACCAGTTTGAAGACATCATCGCGCTGGTTGCGTTGTACCGCCCCGGCCCGATGGAACTGATCCCCGACTACATTGAACGCAAACACGGCGCACACATTTATTATCTCGACGATCGCCTGAAAACCATCCTCGGCCCGACCTACGGCATCATGATTTATCAGGAACAGGTGATGCAGATTGCACAGATCATCGGCGGCTATTCGCTCGGCAGCGCCGATTTGCTGCGCCGCGCAATGGGCAAAAAAAACGTCGAGGAAATGGCTCAGCATCGCAACATCTTCGTCAACGGCGCCGAAAAAAATGGCGTGACGCAAAAGAAAGCCCATCTGTTGTTCGACTTGATGGAGAAATTCGCCGGTTACGGTTTCAACAAATCACACGCCGCCGCCTATGCGCTGGTCGCCTATCAAACAGCGTACTTCAAAGCCCATCACGTCGCCGCGTTCATGGCCGCCAACTTGTCGTTGGTCATGCACGACACCGACAAAGTGCGGCCGTTTTACGATGATGCGCTCGCACAAGGATTGACCGTCTTACCGCCCGATATCAATGCCTCGACCTGGCGTTTCGATCCAATCGACATGCGTACCTTGCGTTACGGCCTTGGCGCGATCAAAGGCACCGGCGAACACGCGATTGATAATGTCGTTGCCGAACGTAATGCCGGCGGTGCTTTTACCGATCTCTTCGATTTTTGCAAGCGCGTCGACCGTCGTCAGGTCAACCGTCGTGTCGTCGAGGCGCTGATTCGCGGCGGCGCATTCGATTCGCTCGACGGTAATCGTGCCGCCCTGCTCGCTTCCGTGCCGATGGCGATAGACGCCGCCGAACAGGCGAGCGCCCATGCCTCGCAAACGGCGCTGTTCTCGGATGAAGTATTGCCGTTCCATCACGCGCTTGCCGATGTATTGCCTTGGCCAGAAGCCGAACGGCTGGCACAGGAAAAAAGTGTGCTTGGTTTCTATTTGTCGGGACACCCATTCCGCCAATACAAAGAAGAATTGTCTCAGCTCACCACCGCGCCGCTTGACCGCCTCAAGCCACAGCAAGATCGCGTATTGATCGCCGGCATCGTCACTGCGATACGCATCCAATCGAGCAAGCGCGGAAAAATAGCTTTCGTCACGCTTGATGATAACGTCGGCAGCGTCGAAGTCGTTGTTTACAACGAAACGTTCGATACCGCCCGCGCCTTGCTGCAAGAAGACCGGTTGATCATTGCCGATGTGCGCATCACCACCCGCCATCAGGAACGTGACGGCGAAGATACACAAAGCAGTTTGCGCGTTCTTGTCGATGCCCTTTACGATCTTGATGCCCTTCGCCGCACCCGCGCTAAAACGTTGCGCGTTTCGTGTACAGTCAACTCTAACGCCAAAACACTTCTCGAAGTCCTTCGTCCGTTTTCCGGGAAAAACGGCGCCGGCGTACCGGTGGTGATCGACTACACCAACGCCCAAGCATGCGGTGTTGTCACCTTACCCGACCCTTGGCGTATCGCGCCAGAAGAAGCGTTGATTCAACACCTCCATACATTACCCGGCGTCGCCGCTGCCCGTTTCGTTTACTGATCTTTCATGCCTTATCTCAACGCCCGCGACAACTATCTGCAATTTCTGCGAGAACCGGATGTCCGTGCCATTTTGATCACCGCATTGATCACACGCATGCCCGTCGGCATGTCGTCATTGGCGTTTCTGATGTACCTAAGCCAAGTTACAGGCTCATTGGCATTCGCCGGCGCGCATGTCGGCATTTACTTGGTAGCGATGTCCGTTGCCGCGCCGATTGTGGGCCGTCTGATCGACCGCTTCGGCGCCCGGCGTTTACTTTGGGTCACCGGCATTCTCCATCCGCTATCGCTGTGGCTGATGCTGTTACCTGCCGTAACCACTTTGCCAACAGCGTTCTTCACCGCTTGCATGATTGTTGCCGGCACCTTCTGTCCGCCACTCATCGTGCTGACGCGCGCTGTCTGGCGCTACCGTTTTGAAACGCCCGATCTACGGAAAATTGCGTTTTCGTTCGACACCGTATTGACCGAACTCAACTTCGTCATCGGCCCATTGCTGGTTGCTCTGGCGTTGGCCATCGCTTCCCCGATCCTGGCTTTTTTGCTTTTTCTGGTTTTCACAACGCTGGCCGTTCCGCTTTTCCTGCGTTCACCGGCTGTTCGCTATATCAAACACGATCGCACCATCGAACGTCACTGGCTCGGACCGTTGACCGAGCCGCGACTGTTACTGGTGTTCGTCATCACCTTTACCATCGCCATGACTCTGGGAGCGATTGAAATCGGATATCCCGCCTTTGCCGCGCAATACGGAAAACCTTTCTGGGCCGGAATCCTGATCGCTTTTGCGAGCATCGGAAGCGCCCTCGGTGGCTTGATTTACGGCGGCATTAACCTCAAGTCGAAACCCGAACAACACATGCCTTGGCTGCTCGCCGCGCTGCTGCTATTCGTTGCGCTACACATCATCACCAACGTCCCCGGCTGGTTCCTTCTGCTTGCCACGCTCTCCGGCATGGCGGTCGCGCCATCGCTTACCGCGTTGACACTGCTCACATCGCGCTACACCCCGGAGCGTTATACCGCCGAAGCCTTCACTTGGTCATCGACTTGCGTCGTCAGCGGACTTGGCGCCGGTATGGCGCTCGGCGGCGCGCTCGGTGAAAAATTCGGCGTCCCTACCATCTTCGTGCT
>JAISPI010000173.1 GCA_031275075.1 Burkholderiales bacterium
GAGAGGGTTTGCGGGAAGGCGTCTTCGACGTTGTTGAATGCATATATCGTATCTTCTTTATCGGTGGTTTCGCCGCTCAATTTGAACCGGTGTTCTTTTTCGTTTGGAGAGGCGATGACGTAATACACCGCATCGTCACGAACTTCCATTCGCAGAAATTGGTAATCTTGTGTTCTGTCGCCAACGACGGTATGGCTGGCGCCCAGCATCATTTCACCACGCAGCGGCAGCCAGTGTTCCCGGTAGTCGCGCTGGTTGACGGAGCCTTTCCAGCAGCCTTCGAGCCACGCCAACGGTTTCAACGGCCCTGTGGCTTCCGGGGCTTGATCGACGATTGCAGCGGGGGCGGCATCGGCGGCAGCCTGAGGCGTGGCGTCACTGTCTTTGAGCGGGGCTTGAGCGCAGGCGACAAGCAGCAATGCAAGCAATCCTGTGGAAAGGGCTTTGAGGAGTTGAGCAAATTTCATCATGATTTCCTGCGTATATCGTAGCGGGGCAGAAACGGGGCAAACGCCCCGTTCCGTTCTTTCGTTTGTATCTTAAAATCAGAAAGTATACACGAATTGCATCGACGCTACGGTGGCGTAGTTGTTGTAATGGCCGTCGAGCGAGCCGTAGAGTTGCGGGTTGTCGCCGTTGTCGCGGATCGGCCCTTTTTTGACGAAAAGATAGGCGAAACCGGCATCGAGACGCATATTTTTATTGATGGTGTATTGACCGCCGATAGTGACCCAGTAGCGGTCGGCATCAGGCAACCGCGGCGTCCGGTAAGCATCGTGAACCGGCGACTGGTCGAAGGCAAAGCCTGCGCGCATCAGCCACTGTTCGTTGATACGGTAATTGCCGCCAGCCGAAATCCGCCAAGCGTTTTTGAACCACTCTGGCGTGTTTTGCAGGATAGGGCCTTCATTGCGGACGAAGGTCAGTTCCTTGATCGACGACCAGCCTGTCCATTGAATGTCGGCCATCAGATCGAGCTTGGGAGTCATTTGCCGGAAAAACGACAGGTTGACGGTTTGCGGCAGTGTGATGGTGGAGTGGATTTTACCGTCGTAAAGGAGGTTGTTCACATTGTTGGCGAGGCCGCCGATGATGGGAGCTAACGCAGCAGGAACGTTGTCGAGCGACGGATGATCAAATTTGACCGTGCCGTTCACTTTGTGTCTGACTTCGGAGCGATAGGAAAGGCCGACTCGCGTGGCCGGGTCAATTTCGTAAAGAATGCCGGCGTTCCAGCCCCAGGCATTGTTGTGTCCCTTGACTTTGGAGATGCTGTCCAGACCGGCGGTTGCGTCGATGATTGAAGACACCATGCCGGCCGGTATGGCGCCGGCGGCGGCAGCGGCCTGCGCAGCGGAGCCGATGGCCGCTGAGTAGTTGGCAGCGCTGGTAAAGGTGGCGTGCAAATACTGCCAGTTGACACCGACGCCCAGACTTAACTTCTCGGTGGCTTTGAACGAAACCGCCGGATTGACGTTGACGGTCTTGACGTCCGAACGCAACGCCAGATAACGGCCAGCCCAATCGTTGTTGTAATCGCTCACCAGGCCGAAAGGCGTACCGATGCCGAGACCCGCTGTCCAGCGGTCGTTGATCGGCACTGCCGCGTAAAAATTGCCGAGGAAATTGATGGAGCCGGCGTCGCCGCCTTCGTTGCCAAGCGGTTGGTTGACAGCGGGTTGCGAATTTTCGTTCCGAAACTTCATCGATGGCGTGGCAATGTGCATTGCGCCGACGATTTGTTTGGATTTTTGTCGTGACAGCGTTGCCGGATTGGCGTACATCGACGATGCATCGGCGCCTTCCGCCGCGCCACCGGCAAACGCATTGCCCAAGCCGCTGGCGCTTTGTTCCTGCAATGCAAAAGCGGCAGCCTGCGCTTGTGCGCATAACCCCCCAAAACTGCAACCTACAGCAACGGCCAGCGCTATTTGTTTCAATCTTGTTTTCATATGAGTCCTTTAAGGCGAAATTAACGTTAGCAAACTCAGGAAGTTAAAACAATTATTTTGAAGCGGGTTCTGGTGGAATGGGACGAGGGCGATGGTTTTCATCGACGGCAACAAAAACCCATTCGCCGGTCGCAACACGATAGTATTCAGGGTTTTCAACATTACGTTGCGTGTAAGCCTCAACGCGTATCGTCATCGATGTATGACCAATACGGACGATGTCGGTGTAGATACTGACAAGATCACCAGCATAGACCGGCGATTCAAACGATAACGCGTTGATGGCAACCGTCGCCACATAACCGCTGGCGCGCGTTGCTGCCGGAATAGCGCAGGCAGTATCGATTTGTGAAAGCAGCCAGCCTCCGAAAATCACGCCGTGGTGGTTGATGTCCGACGGCATCGGCACCACCCGTATTGAAGGACAGCGAGCGGGCAAGGCAGCCGAGCGCTTGGCAGTGACCATTATGTGTTTTCTCCTGAAGTCGGTTGACGTAACTCGCGACGCAGGACTTTACCGACGGTATTTTTCGGCAGTTCGTCGCGAAATTCCACTTGCCGCGGTACTTTGTAGCCAGCCAGATTAACGCGACAATATTTGATCAGTTCCTCTGGGGTTAGCGTTGGGCTGCGTTTGACCGCGAAAAGCTTGACAACTTCGCCAACCTTTTCGTCGGGAATGCCGATGGCCGCGCATTCAAGCACGCCCGGATGTGTCAACGCCACTGCTTCGATCTCGTTCGGATAAACGTTGAAGCCCGACACCAGAATCATGTCTTTTTTGCGATCGACGATCCTGAAATAACCGCGTTCGTCCACCGTCGCCATGTCACCGGTCAAGAAGAAACCGTCGGCAGTTTTTGCACGTTCGGTTTCGTCGGGACGTTTCCAGTAGCCACGAGTGACTTGCGGCCCGCGGATGCAAAGTTCGCCGACTTCTCCGATGCCCACTTCTTTACCGTTATCGTCGCGGAGCGAAACTTCAGTTGATGGAACCGGAACGCCTATCGTATCGGCGCCTTCCTGATTCAGCGGATTGATGATGGCGGCCGGCGAGGTTTCGGTCAGCCCATAACCTTCCGACAACGGTACGCCTGTAACTTCCCGCCAGCGCGCAGCGGTAGCTGGATTTAACGACATGGCGCCCGCCAGCACAATGCGCAAATTGGAAAAATCGGACTTGCGAAAATCGGCATTGTTGAGCAGCGCATTGAACAATGTATTGACGCCGGTAATAATGGAAAATCGGTAGCGGCTGATTTCGCGAACCATTTTAGGAATGTCGCGCGGATTGGTAATGAGCACACTTTCGGCACCGATCGTTGTCATCAACAGGCAATTGGCCATCATCGAGAAAACGTGATACAGCGGCAAGGGCGTGATCATGATTTGCCGCTCGTCGAGATTGATGAACGGTTTGACCCATGCCAACACTTGGTGCAGATTGGCAAGGATGTTGCCGTGTGTCAGGATGGCGCCTTTGGAAATACCTGTTGTGCCGCCGGTGTATTGCAGAAAGGCGATGTCGTCGAGCGTGTTTTCGACCGGCACCAACGTCATCCGCCTGCCACGGGTCAAAGCATCGGTAAAGTGAACGGCATTCGGCAGCGAAAAAGATTCCACTTTTTTCATCAAGTAACGCAGCGCGAAGTCGATGATCAGCCCCTTGAATCCCATTTCTTCGCCGATCGAAGTGAGAACGACGCGGCGCACTTGGGTTTTTTCGAGAACTGTTTCCAGCGTGTGCGCAAAGTTTTCGGCGACGACGATGATTTCGGCGCCCGAATCATTCAACTGATATTGCAGTTCGCGTGCCTTGTAGAGCGGATTGACATTGACGACGATGGCGCCGATGCGCAATATGGCGAACAGGCACACCGGGTATTGCAGGATGTTCGGCATCATCAATGCCACCCGTGATCCCTTGGTGATGCCTTGTGATTGCATCCAGGCGCCGAATGCGGCGGACAACTCATCGAGCCTGCGGTAAGTGATCGAATGCCCCATGCAGGAATAGGCGGGGCGCTCGCTAAACTGTTCGATGCTGCGGGCGAACAGTTTACCGATGGACAGCGTGGGGTCGACCTCAATGGTTGCGGGGACTCCTTCAGGATAATGCTTAAGCCAAATCGGATTCATAAACGCTCCTGCACCCTTTTCTCCCTTTTCGCGCCAGCACGCTATGCGTTACTTTACTTTTTTACGGCTTTGTTTATTGCATGGCGGTTACCGCGGATTTTAGGGAAAGATTGTACATGTTGACACGCAACATATCACCAAGATGAAGCGAAAAACAAAGCATGCCGGATAAGGTTATGCTATTTACGGTTTGAGGGGTTGTGATGTTTTAAGACGCAGATGAAGGGGATTTTTGAAAGAAGCAGACGACTTGGGCGCAGTTAAGAGGGATATGATCCCGGTTTTGGTTATATCTGAACGTCAAAACCGGCATCTTCAATGGCGGCAATGAGTGCGGCGGGCGTGGTTTGCGCGTCGTCGTACTGAACGGCAGCGCGTTTGTCATTGAGCGATACCGTGACATCGGTAACGCCGGATAGGGTTTTCAATGCACGGGTCACGCTGGCAACGCAGCCCTGACAAGTCATGCCGTCGATGTGAAATGTGGCGGTTGTGAAGCTCATGATGTATTCCTTATG
>JAISPI010000011.1 GCA_031275075.1 Burkholderiales bacterium
CGCCTTTATCGTCCGTAAATGCCGCCAATTGCACCGAATACGTCCCCTTGGCGAACGCCACCGTTCGCGGTAATGCAATAACCGGCGCCGTCGTTTCCACCACGGGTCTTTGTGGCGCCGGTTCTGTCACCGGTGGCGGCAGTGGCTCTGCCGGTGTGACGCTCGGCGGCGGAACGGGTTCTGTGATGGGCTCCTCCACCGGCGGCGCAACGTCTGGTAATTTCGTCCCGGCAATGGGCGGAATGATGACCTCCACATTGTCCCCCAGTGGCGCCGGCTCTTTTTCGAGCAGCATCGGTACGAAAATAACAGCGCATACTGCCAACACAGTGGCACCGATCAACCGCCGCCGACCGCGCCGTTTCATTTCATCAATAAGCGCTACTTCCTGAAGATTGTCGTCTTTCATTGCGAACCTGCCGATGAAAAATCACACATATTTGAAGATTGCACAGCTACGACACGGCGTAATGCGGCAATGCTTCACTGACGGTCAAAAACGAACCGAATACGACCATTCTATCAGTCCCGGCCAATGATGACGCGGCGTGCGTGCACGCCGCTGTCACACTATCAAAAACTCTGGTGAGCTCTGCCGTTATCCCGTTGGCCGATAATGCGTCAAGCAGGCGGGAAATTCCGCCGCCTCGCGGCCCGGGCAACGGCGCTACCCACCATTCGTCGAACACATCCCGTACACTGGCAATGACACCGACGATGTCCTTGTCGGTCAGTATGCCAAACAATGCTATCGATCGCGAAAACTGCTGTGGCTGCGCCCGTAAATAAGCAGCCAGCGCCCGGGCAGCATGCGGGTTGTGCGCTACATCGCACAGAATGAATGGTCGCTGTTGCGCGATTTGCAAACGCCCGGCCAGTCGCACCTCGCGCAAACCCTGCGCCTTGGCCGTATCGGTAAGAGGCAAACGGTCGCTTATGCAATCGAGTGCCATCATCGCCATTGCCGCATTGCCATATTGATGCTCCCCAGCCAATGCCGGCAATGGGTAGGTTCGCGTTATCTTTCCGGCAACGTTTTCTTCGCCACCTTCTCCCTCCAGCCGCCAGTAACGCCACTGCGCGTCATCGGTTTTTTCCATACCGAAATTGACGCCGAGATATTGCGCTTGTGCTCCAACAGCCGCAACTTCACGGCGCAGACTTTCCGGCGGATGGGCATCCCCGCAAATCAACGGTCGTCCGCAGCGGGCGATACCGGCTTTTTCATAGCCAATCGCTTCGCGGTCGTTGCCCAGATATTCGGTATGGTCGATATCGATCGCGGTCACCACGGCAACATCGGCATCAACCATATTCACCGCATCAAGTCGGCCACCAAGGCCGACTTCCAACACCCAGGCGTCGAGCGGCGCGCGCGCGAACAGCCAAAACGCTGCCAACGTCCCGAATTCAAAATAAGTCAGAGGAACTTCCGGCGCTCCAGCCTCTGTTTTTATCGTCCGCGCCGTCTCCACCGCCACAAACGCTTCACACAGCGCCGCATCGCTGACCTCAACACCATCGATACGCACCCGCTCGTTGTAGCGCAACAAATGCGGCGACATGTACAGTCCGGCGCGATGGCCGCCTGCCCGCAACATCGCAGCGATTAACGCACTGGTCGAACCTTTACCGTTGGTGCCGGTAACGGTGATGACCGGACACGTCGGCATCACATTCAGCCGCGACGCCACAGTTCGCACCCGTTCAAGCCCCAGCGCGATGTGATGCGACGGCTGGCGCTGTTCAAGCAGGGCTAACCAGACGCTGAGCGATACAGGAAAAGACATGTTCGATGCAACGCAAAAGCAGAAAAGCGGCGTCCTGTGCGGTACTCAATGCGATGTCTTGGCCGACGCTTTTGTTGCGGCAACCAGTTTGGCTGCTTCGGCAGACGACGGTCTGTGCATCAACAACGCCAAAAGATGCGCCAGTTCATCGCGCAACTGAAGCCGGTTGACAATCCGGTCAACCGCGCCTTTTCCAAGCAAAAACTCGGTACGCTGAAAACCTTCCGGCAATTTTTCACGCACGGTTTGTTCAATCACGCGCGGCCCGGCAAAGCCGATCAACGCGCCCGGTTCGGCCAGCACCAGATCGGCCACAAAAACGAAACTGGCCGACACGCCGCCCATTGTTGGATCGGTCAACACCGAAATGAACGGCAGTTTTTTCTTCGATAACTCCTGCAACACCGCCGTCGTTTTTGCCATCTGGAACAACGACCCGACGCCTTCCTGCATCCGCGCGCCACCCGACGCTGACACGCAGACGAATGGTACGCCCGCTTCGACCGCAGCATGAACGCCGCGAGCGAACCGCTCGCCAACCACCGCGCCCATCGAGCCGCCCATAAAGTCGAATTCAAAGGCCGCCAGCACCAACGGTTGTCCCGATATCGTGCCCTTAATAACAATCAACGCATCGGTTTCATTCGTCGTCTTGCGCGCTGCCGCCAAACGATCCGGATACTTTTTGCTGTCCTTGAATTTCAAGCTGTCGACCGGCTGCACCTCGCTGCCGATTTCGACGCGGCCTTCCTGATCCAGCAGTTGATTGATACGGTCTCGCGCCGCAACCCGGTCATGGAAATGACACTTCGGACATACATTAAGATTGTTTTCGATGTCCGTTTTATAAAGCACCGTTTCACACGACGGACACTTCATCCAAAGCCCTTCGGGCACGCCTTTACGCTCGCCCGGTGTACTCTTGATGCGTGGCGGAAGCAATTTTTGCAACCAGCTCATCTCATCTCCTTGTGCCCATCATTGTGACGCCCGGC
>JAISPI010000017.1 GCA_031275075.1 Burkholderiales bacterium
CAAATCGTGCACTCGTGCGGCAGCGGCGTGACCGCCTGCCACAATGTGCTGGCGATGGAAATCGCCGGCCTTCACGGTTCCCGCCTCTACCCCGGCTCGTGGAGCGAATGGTGCAGCGATCCAACGCGACCGATTGTGCAAGGGTGATTCACAAACAAAAACGGACGCCGCGCTAATGCGCTCAGGCTAGTAATGACCTGAAAATGCCTTCCCCATGACGCGTTCCTCTATCACTAAAAACCCATATGGACACATGAGCTTCGGGTATAATTCTCTATGCTTAACTTCCTAATTCCAGGAGATATTTATGAGCGCCCTTGAAAACAATATGACCTCAGATGACCGAAACCTCGCTTTGTTGGCGCATTTGCTTGGCATTTTAACTGGGTTTCTCGGCAGCTTGGTGATCTGGCTGATTCATAAAGACAAACCGGAAAAAACCTTTGTCAACGAACAAGCCAAAGAAGCTTTGAATTTCCAGATTACCGTTTTTCTAGCGTGGATCATTGCCGTTGCAAGTTCTTTTATTCTAATCGGTTTTTTGTTGTGCCCAATCATTTTTATCGTAAACATCGTTTTTTGTATTTTGGCCGGAGTCGCTGCCAGCAATGGCAAGAATTATCGTTACCCCATAGCGCTACGCCTAATCAAATAAACTTTTTTCTTCTCTGCCTCGCGCAAAGCAGCGCCTAATAAATTAGATGGAGCTCCACGCACACGGAGCTCCATCTAATTTATTGATTCCTGGTTTTATGATTGGAACAACAGGATTTGACGCATAGCAAATATCATTGCCTTCCCCGATCCTCCGCGGCGATATTGTCGTACTGAATCAAGGCTCCTTGTGTTCGCTCCCCGGCTTCGAATCGGTTTTTTCCTTTAGCGTATCAATCAGTGCCGCCTGTAACCGTGCATGTATTTTCAGAAACCGACCGCGTAACAGCCAGCCCAGGAAAAAGACCACCGCAAACATTAAAGCGAATTGTCCGGTCGTTGACAGAATGCCGACGCTCATAACCACCACCAGCAACAGGAAACCGATCAACGTCATCATCGGAATCAGCTCGGCGATGACGCGACGCACCGGTTCGGTATAACGACCGGCGACAGCCGGCGACACGCTTGATTCCGCCAGCACCATACTCAACGCTTTCAGTTTGCCGTAAGCAGCAAACAGGCACGGCAACGACAGCAAAACGGCCAGCCCCCAAGCCACCAGCGTACCCCAGCGCGGCGCCATCCCCCATGTTCCGAGCAGGTCGGCGATTTTAGGCGCGAAATAATGACCGCCTACAAAAATAGCGGTCACAAGCGCCAGGTTAATGATCACCTGCAACACAATCCGGCGGATGATGGCCGCCTGTTGAGCGCGATCCCCTTGCGGTTGAATGCTTTGCAACCAAGTAGAGTAGAGTTGGCTGATGTAAACCGCTCGCGCCGGCATCACGTCTGACAGTTTGCGCGTCAGCGGATCGGCCCACTTGATCAGGTACGGTGTCAGCAGCGACGTAACCGCCGACACCGCCACCGCAACCGGATAAAGAAATTCGCCGGTCACTTTCAATGACTGGCCGAGCGCCGCGATAATGAACGAAAATTCGCCGATTTGTGACAGCCCCATGCCGACCCGCATCGAGGTGCGCCCGCTGTTCCCGGCAATAAAAGCTGCCGCGCCGCAAGCAAACAGTTTGCCGAATACGACGACGGCGGTAATCAGCGCAATGGGTCCGGCGTAGTCAAGCAGAACACGAGGGTCGAACAACAACCCGATCGCCACGAAGAAGATGGCGCTAAACATGTTGCGAACCGGCTCGATAAGCCGCTCGATCGCAAGAATGTGGCGCGACTCCGCCATGATCGCCCCGATCACAAAAGCGCCCAGCGCAACGCTGTAGTCCAGCTTGATCACGATCAGGCAGAAACCGAAGCACAACGCCAACACTGTGATCAACATCATTTCGTCGTTCTTGTAACGGGAGACGTAATTCAACAACCGCGGAACGATCAGAATACCCAGCACCAGCGCCGCCACCATGAACAACGACAGTTTGCCCAGCGTGCCAAGCACCGCGCCGGTTCCGACTTCGCCGGTGATCGCAATCGACGACAGCAATGCGATCATACCAATGGCCAGAATGTCGTCGAAGATCAGAATGCCGAAGATCAACTGCGCGAAACGCTCGTGTTTCATCTTCAGGTCGTTAAGCACCTTGATGATGATGGTGGTCGACGACACCGACAACATAGCGCCGAGAAAAATACCGTTCATCACGCCCCAGCCGTCATACATCGCTATCGAGTAACCCGCCCACATCATCAGCGCGATTTCGGCCAGCGCCCCGAACAACGCCGTCCAGCCAACGCTGGCCAGTTTTTTCAGCGTGAATTCCAACCCTAGCGTGAACAGCAGAAAAATGATGCCCAGCTCGGCCAGGATGTCGATTGTTTCCTTGTCGTTGATCAGTTGGAAAGGCGGCGTGTACGGACCGATGATCACGCCGGCCAGAATGTAGCCCAACACGACGGGCTGTTTGAAGCGGTGGCAAAGCAGCGTCACCACGCCCGCAATTAACATTACGATAGCAAGGTCTTGAACAAAACCCAGAGCGTGCATGTAAAACGGCTTTCTCGGTAAAAACCAGCGATAAATGAAACAGCGTCTAACCGCATGGCCAGAGCCGCTATCTCCGCCAGCGCGCGTTTTTAATAGCATACAGCCCCGCGCTGGCGTTTTGTATAGCTTCTGCGAAAAAAAAGCGCACCCGCAGGTGCGCTTTTCAGACATCTCCCGATCAGGGGTCCGCATACACGGTGACTGTCGCCGTCGCATAGCCTCCGTAACCGTCGGTGATCGTGTACTGGAACGAATCGTAGCCTATGAAGCCATCGTGGGCGCGATAGGTCAAAATGTCCCCGTTTTGCATCACCGTGCCATGGCGCGGTTGGGTGAACGAGACAATCGTGAGCGTGTCGCCGTCCGGATCGTAGTCATTGGCAAGGACATCGATATCCACCGGTTGGTTGTAGCCAGCAATGGCATAATCATTCACGGCAACCGGTGGCTGGTTGGCGACAATTCTTTCGCCTTCATCGACCGTCGTCGATTTCTCTTGCGTGCGGTAAACGTCAACCGTTTGCTTATAATCCACCGGGCTGCGCAGCGCCCGCCGCATCCATGTCGGTTCGGAGGCGATTTCCTCACGCCGCCATTCGATCCGCGGCTCGGTAGTCGCCGTCGTAACGGGCGGCGTGGTTGTCGTAACCGCCTCGGTTACCGAAGTGTCTTCAAACGTGATGTATTCGATATCGACACGGCGGTTCTTCGGTCGGCCTTCTTTGTCGTTTGGATACCGCGGCTCCCGCAAGCCCTTGCCCTCGGAAGACATCTTGTCGGCGGCAATCCCCTTGCTCACCAGATATTGGAACACGGATGCGGCGCGGCGTTCAGAGAGCTTCTGGTTATAGGCTGCCGAACCTATGTTGCAGGTATGCCCGGTAATATAGATATTGCCTTCGATATTGCTCGATTTGAGGCGGGCAACCACGGAATCCAGTGCCCGGTTTACTTCCGGCTGCAACTGTGCGCTGTCAAACTTGAAAAACACGTCCGCCGCCGCCGTTGCCGTCGTCTTGATGATGCGTTTTGCCGGTTGTTCTGCCGGTTGCGTCGCCACCGTTGGCGTCGCCGATGCCGTACCGACAACCGCCGGCGCTTCAACCTGCACGTCGCGGTACTGTTTGGCCGGACGGTAAAGCGGTTCACCGAACGAAAAGCGGTACATTGCCATGATGCGCCCATCGTTCCTGTCGGGTTCATAATGGCCACGCTTATGGTAGAGCTCACCTACCAAGGCAATGCTGTGCGGCGTGCCGACGAAAAACTTCTCGACGCCAAATGTGCCGGTAACCTGGCTGGTCGACTGTTTCCCCCACTCGTAATCGATACCGCCGAACCAGCGTAGCGCCCAGCTATCGTAGAAGCGACCAGCCCGGGCGCCGATGCCCCAATCGTAAGCGCGCTCAAACGTTCTGACGAAAGTTGTCGTGGTTATGTCCTGCGTCCAGGCGTGATTGTTCTCGACGCCAGCAATGGTTTGTGTTGACGTAGAGAAACTGCTGGCGATTTCACGGCGTCCGGTAATGCCCGCCGAACCATACAACGAACCGTTCCAGCGTTCGTTTTCCAAGCCAACGCCAAGCGTCACCTTGCGATCATGGTGGCGGTTTTGGTCAAACGCGGAAAAAAGCTTGCGCACCGCAGCGTTCTTATCGTCAGCAGGCTGCCAGTGAAAGGACAGCCGGGCACCTGCTCCCGAACGGGACGTTGCATAACCATCGGCGATCCACGCCGTATTGTCGGTTTCGCGGAACACATAGAGCAACTCCCCGCGCCACAGGTTTTCCGACTGATAACCGCCGCTGATTCGGAACGGGGCGCCGACATACCTCAGATCTTCCTGAGAAGCGTCAGGTTTTGCAGCTTCCGGCTGCGCAAAAACGGTGGGGGCGCACAACACGGTGACCGCTAACATCAACCAGCGGCGCCAGAAGGAGATTGAAACGGACATGGGATTTCCCTTGATGCAAAATTAATCAGTGCCATTGTCGCCTAGCAAGATAACAAAAGCTATGCGTTTAGAATTTTTTCTCACTATACCCTTTCTTGCTGTCGCACATTCACAACGAAAATTTAGCCGCCGTAAAGTGTGTCGCAAAAAAACCTGCCAATCGGCCTCAAAAATCAAAAACAAAGCGCCCTTTACGCGACCCGAACAAACGGCATCGCCCAAAAAGTGCTGCCCCTTGTCGCCGTCCTTTTTCCTTCTCCTCCCTGCCGTTATAATTCATTGCCTCTCCCTCATTCCTTTGTTCTCCATGCGGTTA
>JAISPI010000024.1 GCA_031275075.1 Burkholderiales bacterium
CCAAAACGCCCGGTAATGTAATCTTCCGTCTCTTTTTTCGCCGGTTTGACGAAAATGGTGTCGGTTTTATCGTATTCAATCAGTTCACCCAGATACATGTACGCCGTGTAATCCGATACCCGCGCCGCCTGTTGCATGTTGTGCGTCACAATCACAATGGTGAACTCGCCACGCAGCTCCGAAATCAATTCCTCAATACGCGACGTTGAAATCGGATCAAGCGCCGAAGTCGGCTCATCGAGCAACAACACGCGCGGCCGCACCGCGATACCGCGGGCGATACACAAACGCTGCTGCTGACCGCCCGACAAACTGGTGCCTTCCCGCTTCAGAATATCCTTCACCTCGCTCCAGAGTGCCGCTTTTTTAAGCGCCCACTCAATCCGCTCGTCCATCTCGCTGCGCGACAAACGTTCATGCAGGCGCACACCATAAGCAATGTTGTCGTAAATCGACATCGGAAACGGTGTCGGTTTTTGAAACACCATGCCGACCCGTTTACGCAGATCGACAAGATCGACATCTTTGGCCAGCGCATCTTCGCCGTCAATGTACAAATGTCCTTCGGCACGCTGCCCCGGGTAAAGCGAATACATCCGGTTGATCGCGCGCAACAACGTCGATTTGCCGCACCCCGACGGGCCGATAAACGCCGTCACGATACCTTGATAGATATCGAGCTGAATGTTTTTGAGCGCATGAAATCCGCCGTAATAAAAATTGTAATCCCGAAAGCGGATTTGCGCGGTCAGTGCTGTCTCTTGTGTTTGCATCTTTTTCTAACCTGTTTTACGTCTGAAAAACACGCGGGCCGCAATATTGAGCGCCAGCACCATGACCACGATCAGGAAAACACCTGCCCAAGCCAGTCGGCTCCAGTCTTCAAACGGACTCATCGCATATTTGAAAATCACCACCGGCAAGCTCGCCATCGGCTTGTCGAGATCAGTGCTCCAGTACTGGTTCGATAGCGCGGTGAACAGCAGCGGCGCGGTCTCACCGGCAATCCGGGCAATCGCCAGCAAAACGCCGGTGACCACCCCGGCCATTGACGCGCGCAATGTCACATTCAAGATCATATGCCAACGCGGCGCGCCCAGCGCAAACGCTGCCTCACGCAAGCTCGCCGGCACCAGCCGCAACATGTTTTCGGCGGTACGCACAACAACCGGAATCACGATCAGCGCCAGCGCAAACACGCCCGCCCAACCGGAAAAGTGACCGCGATACATCACATAAACCGTATAGATAAACAAACCGATAATAATCGACGGCGCCGACAACAACACATCGTTCATGAACCGGATCACTTCACCCAACCAGCCCCGTTGCGCATACTCGGCCAGATAAATGCCGGAGAAAATTCCTATCGGCGTACCGATTAACGTCGCCAGACCAACCATCAACAAGCTGCCGACAATGGCGTTGGCCAACCCGCCTTCGACGCCCGGCGGCGGTGTCATTTGCGTGAAAAGAGCAAACGACAATCCGGACACGCCAAGGCTGAAGGTCGTCCACAAAATCCACAGCAACCAGAACAGCCCGAACGCCATCGCCAGCAACGACAGCCCCGTCGCTGTATAGTTCAACAAACGGCGACGCCATACCAGCCAAGGATACGCAACCGGTTTCATGCCTGTGTCCCTCCTGATTTGGCGAGCCGCATCAACAACAGTTTCGACAAACTCAGCACGATAAACGTAAGCAAGAAAAGAATCAGACCCAGTTCAATCAGCGCCGACGTGTACAACTCGCCGGACGCTTCGGTGAATTCATTCGCCAGCGCAGAAGCAATGCTGTTGCCAGGCAGGAAAAGCGAGAACCCCTGAAACGAATTGATGTTACCGATCAGGAATGTTACCGCCATCGTTTCGCCCAACGCGCGTCCCAACCCAAGCATGATGCCGCCGACGACGCCGACCCGCGTGTACGGCAACACAACATTCCACACCACTTCCCAGCGGGTCGAACCCAGCGCATACGACGATTCTTTCAAAATCGCCGGCGTGATCTCGAACACGTCACGCATCACCGACGCGATGAACGGAATAATCATGATCGCCAGCACGATGCCCGCCGACAAAATACCGATACCGATTGGCGCCCCCGAAAACAACTCGCCGATTACCGGCAACGTTCCCAGCGTTCTGGCAAGCACCGGCTGAAAATATTCGGAAAAAATCGGCACAAAAACCAACAACCCCCACATGCCGTAAACGATGCTCGGAATGCCGGCCAACAACTCGACCGCCACCCCCAAGGGTCTTTTAAGCCAGCCCGGCGCCAGTTCCGTCAGGAAAAAAGCGATACCGAAACTCACCGGAACGGCGATGACCAGCGCCACCGCCGAAGTAATCAAAGTGCCGTAAACCGGAATCAATGCGCCAAAGCGTTCCATCGGCGGATTCCATTCAGCCCTCCATAAAAACGAGAAACCGAAATGCTGAATGGACGGCCAAGCACCCCAGACCAGCGACACGATAATGCCGGAAAGCAACAACAACGTCAGCAACGCAAAACCTTGCGTTACCCGGTGAAACAACATATCTCCCCACGCCGAACGCCGTCGCGCCCGGGTAACGGGCGACTGAGGCAGTGGCGGCGACGGTGAAGCAATCGACTTCGGCATCGGTATCCTTTTATATTTCTCCAGCCTTTAAGTTCCGCTTACTGTATCAGAAACAGCTTTCCGAATCATAATAATTAGAACCTCTCTCAAAACAAATGACGGTAACACTTTTACTGTTTACGACGTTCCCTCCCCTTCAAGGGGAGGGTTAGGGTGGGGATGGGGTTGCTTGCTGTGTACATTTAGCTTTAACGCACTTGTTTACCGGAAGCGTCCTTGATTTGATCCCACGACGCTTCGATGGCCTTGATCAACGATTCCGGCAACGGCACATAATCCAGTTCGCTTGCCATCTTGTTGCCTTCCTTGAATGCCCAAGCAAAATAATTCAGCGTTTCCCTCGCCTGCACAGGTTTGTCCTGCGTCTTGTGCATCAGGATAAATGTTGCGCCCGAAATCGGCCAGGTTTTTTCGCCCGACTGGTTGGTCAAAATCGCATAAAACGATGCCGGATCCCATGTCGCTCCCGCTGCCGATGCCTTGAACGTTTCTTCGGAAGGTTCAACAAACTGCCCCGCCGCGTTCTGCAGCATCACATACGCCATTTTGTTTTGCTTGGCGTACGCGTATTCAACGTAGCCGATGGAATTGCCAACACGCTGTACAAACGCCGAGACGCCTTCGTTGCCCTTGCCGCCCAGACCGGTCGGCCATTGCACTGCCGTTCCTTCACCGACTTTCTCTTTCCATTCGGCGCTGACTTTGGACAAATAATTGGTAAAAATAAACGTTGTCCCTGAGCCATCCGAACGACGCACCACCGCAATCGCCGCTGGCGGCAACGCCAATCCGGGATTCAGCGCCGTGATTGCCGGATCATTCCAATTTTTGATCTTGCCGAGATAAATATCGGCCAGCACCGAACCGCTCAGCCGCAACTGGCCGTTGGCGATACCTTTGATATTCACCACCGGCACCACACCGCTGATCACCGTCGGGAATTGCAGCAGCCCGCTTTTCGTCAGATCCTCCGCCTTCATCGGCGCATCCGTCGCACCGAAATCGACTGTCTTTGCCTGAATCTGCTTGACGCCACCGCCCGAGCCGATCGACTGATAATTGATCCTGTGGCCGGTGGCCTTGTTGTAGGCATCGGCCCACTTCGCATACAACGGCGCCGGAAACGACGCTCCTGCGCCAGTCACTTCGACGGCCTGAGCGCCCGCCGCCAACACAAAACCGCCCACCACTCCTGCCAATAATTGTTGCCATTTGCGAAACATCGCTGTCTCCTCATAATCTTTATAAATAACTGACGCTACTCTAGCTGGGGATTTTTACCGTTTTATTACAAAGCGTCCTTCTTCAGCGTCCGCGCAACCCATCCGCAACCAAGTTTCTCGGTGGCACGAATCTTAAATATCGTGTTATGCTCTGCTCCCCGAACAGGGGACACTGAAAACAAAGGTGACTGGAGAAAAACCCAATGAATGATGAGCGCGTAACGCTGTGGAACGAAGCTGTCCGCTTCCACGGTCACAGTTGTCCCGGATTGGCCATCGGCGTCAGGATTGCGCTTGATTATAAAGAAAGCGTCCGTTTGCATAACCGCGCTGAAGATGAGGAAATTGTCGCCGTGGCTGAAACCGACTCTTGCAGCATTGACGGCATTCAAAGCATTTTGGGCTGTACCGCCGGAAAAGGCAATTTACGGATCTGTCGCCGAGG
>JAISPI010000053.1 GCA_031275075.1 Burkholderiales bacterium
ATTCCGTATCAGCCTAACCGTTTTTTGAGCGCGTTGGCAGCTTTGATTTTTGTTAAGTACGCAGCGTTGATCTGGGGTGTTGTCGGCTTGTTTATGCCGTTGTGTCTGATATCTTTGGCGGCTGTATTGCATTTCCAATGGCGGAGGCCACGGTTTTGGCCTATCGTCGCGTTAGCTCTTAGCTTGATACCTTTTTTTACTGTGAAAACATGGGGGGTGTTGTGGTCTCAATTCGGCAATAACGCGTTAATGCAACTGCCCTTTTGGTTGCCGCAGGTTTTTTTAATTATCGTTTGGCTGGGCATTGTCTATACCTTATTGAAACAGGTAACGCCTAGAGCTTTGTCGTTTGAAAACACCGGTGTTTGGTTGTTGGCGTTTCTTCTGGCTGCGGGAACCTGGCCGGTGCCGCTGGCGTTGTTTGCGTTGGCCGTTTTCTTCCTTGGTTTTTCGCAGCGGGACAAGCTGTTAGAAGGCATTGGCGTTGTTCAGTTGCTCTGGGCTGTTGGTTACTACTATTACGCGCTGGAAACGACTTTGCTGCTCAAATCGCTGACGCTTTCCGTGCTGGGTATGGCGTTGCTGCTGCTGTATGCGGTTAGTCGCCATCTTCTGCCGGAAACAAGACGGAGAGAAAGAACATGAATTTTTCCAAAGAGAACCTGCGCGTTTTTATCGCCGTTATCGTTGGTGTCTTTATTCTGGCGTTGCTCAACTGGACAATTTTCCAGAAGGAACGCCTGATCGAACAGGGGCGCGTCGTCTTGTTGCAACTGGCGCCGGTTGATCCGCGCTCGCTGATGCAGGGGGATTACATGGCGTTACGCTTTGTGCTGGAAAACGAAATCCGGCGTGCGACAGATAACAAAATCGACAAGGATGGGATAGCTGTTCTGCGTCTTGACGAGAACAATGTCGCGCATTTCGCTCGTCTCGACGATGGCGCGTCTTTGCAAAGCAGCGAAGTCCGCTTGCGCTATCGCGTGCGGGACGGACGCGGCACACTGAAAATTGCCACCAATGCGTTTTTCTTTGAAGAAGGGCGGGGAGAAATCTACGAGCCGGCCCGCTATGGCGAGTTTCGCGTTACCGAATCCGGCGATGTAATTCTCACGCAGTTGCGTGATGAAAAGTTTAACGTACTGGGACGTAGCGCAGTACTGAATTAACAGTTTTTAATCGCGCTGCGCATAACTTGGAAGAAATCAGGACGGCTTCGGCATAAGAAGCCTGCCCCACAAAGCATGAACAGAAGAACGCTCATTCGCCACCAACGCAGGGTCGATGGCAGCACTGTCGGCGTCCTGCAATTGGGCGGTGTGTTGCTGACGGCGATAAAGACGGTACGCCTGAATAGCGGCAT
Organism: Burkholderiales bacterium; assembly: GCA_031275075.1. Taxonomy (GTDB): domain Bacteria; phylum Pseudomonadota; class Gammaproteobacteria; order Burkholderiales; family Casimicrobiaceae; genus UBA931. Next base: position 1,364 of record JAISPI010000053.1, read on the forward strand.
CGGCTTCGGCGGGTGTGATGATTCCGAGCGTGGCGGCGCTGGTAAGCAGCGCGACGTTGCCGGTGTTGCGGGTTAATGTCGGAAATTGGTGGGCGTGCGCGAGCACAAAAAATTGTACGATGAATTCGATATCGACCATGCCGCCGCGGTCGCGCTTGACATCGAACAACGCTGCCGAGTGGGGGTGTTCTTCCAACATGCGTTCGCGCATAGTGATGACGTCCCGTCGCAAAACCTCGATATCACGCGGCTGTTGCAACAAGGCGGCTCGTTCGCGCATAAATGCGGCTCCCAGTTCGTTGTCGCCGGCGATGAAGCGGGCGCGGGTGAGCGCCTGATGTTCGAAAGTCCAGGCTTTTTCTCGCTGGTAGCGCACGAAAGCGTCCCAGCGCGATACCAGCAAACCGCTGCTGCCATCCGGCCGTAAACGCAGGTCGGTCGAATAGAGGTTGCCGGCTGCGGTGGTGCTGGTCAACCAGGTGTTCATTCGCTGAGCCAGCCGTGCGTAGCGGGCAACGGCTTCGTCGCCGTCATCGCCGACTTCGTAGAGGAAAACCAGATCGAGGTCGGAGCCATAACTCATTTCCTTGCTGCCCAGTTTGCCGTAGCCGATGATGGCGAAACGCGGCGGTGGCGCGTCTTCGGACATCAGCGTTCGCCAGCAATGCGTGAGCGTCATTTCGAGAATGAGATCGGCAAGCGCGGTTAAATGGTCGGCCAGCCGTTCGACGGTTAATTGTCCGGTAAGGTCTTGCGCCAGCAAGCGGAAGGTTTGGGCGTGTTGGAAATGACGCAGCTCATCCATTTGCCGTTCGGTGTCGCCGGCGTGTGCGTTCAGGATTTGCGTCAGCTCATCGCGCCACACCATCCAGTCAGGCTCGGCGAGCAGCGTTTGCGGCGCCAGCAATTCATCGAGCAGAATCGGGTGGCGGTTTAGATAATCTGCTGCCCATGATGAAGCGGCAAACAAGCGAGCAAGTCTCGGCAGCGCCTGCGGATGTTCAGAAAGAAGCGCCAGATAGGCGCTGCGTCGGCTGATGGTTTCAAGCAGCGTGAACAATCGCAGAAATAAGGTATCGGCTGCGTTTGCTGTCTTCAAACCGGTCGCTTTCGAAGCGGTGGCTGGAGTTATTTCGATGAGTTGTTGTGTCAACACGTCGAAACGCTGCCGCGAACGTTCCGGCAGCGCGGTATACCGTTTGCTTTCGCGCATGCGCAGAATGCGGTTGGCGATAGCTTCCGGGTCGGTGAAGTGGTGGGCAAGCGTCTGACGGAGAATATCCGGGGCTTCCTGGGTGTCCCACGAGAAGCCGGTGCCGGAAGAAGCCGGATGGGCTTGTACGGCGAGCGTTGATGATGAAAGCCCTTCGTTGCCGTAACCGAGCAGCGTTTCGAAGTGATGCACGACACATTGCCGGTGTGTGTCGAGCGCTTTCTGAAACGTTTCCGGGGAAGCAAAAGCCATGCTGTGCGCCAACGCAGTACGAGAGGCCTCGTCTTCCGGCAAGGTTTGTGTCGCCAGATCGTCGCGGTATTGCAAACGGTGTTCGACGCGACGCAAAAAATCGTAAGCCGTTAGCAATTCTTCGACGGCGCTGTCGGTCAACAAATCGCGTTCGCCGAGCGCCCGCAAGGCTGCGCGGGTGCCGCGTAACTGTAATGCCGGAAGGCGTCCGCCACGGACGATTTGTAATGCCTGGGCGATGAATTCGATATCGCGGATGCCGCCACTGCCCAACTTGATGTTGTGGGCGTAGCCGCGTGTTTTTCCTTGTGTCCGGATTTGTTCGCGCACATCGCGCAGCCCTTCGTAGGCATCGAAGTCGAGGTATTTTCGATAGACGAACGGCGCAATCAGTTGATGTAATTCATCATGATGAGAGCCGGTGAGTTGTTGTGCTTTCAACCAGGCGTAACGCTCCCACATTCGCCCCTGTGCGGTCAGATAGTGTTCGAGCGCATCGAACGAAACGGCCAGCGGCGCAGCGTTGCCGTATGGGCGTAACCGCATGTCAACGCGGAACACGAAACCATCGGCGGTCACTTCATCGAGCGCGGCGATCACGCGTTGTCCCAGACGAACGAAAAATTCATGGTTGCTGAGCGCACGGGAGCCGTCGGTCTCGCCGTCTTCGGGGTAGAGAAAAACGAGATCGACGTCGGAAGACACGTTCAGTTCGCCGCCGCCCAGCTTTCCCATGCCGACGATAATGAACGGCTGAATCTCGCCGGATGCCTCGCCGTGCGGCCATCCGCGCGTTTCGGCAAGCTGCGCCTGGTGTAGCGTCGCTGCCGCGATCAAGGCATCGGTGGCGAGCCGCCCCATGTTGCCGCAGACTTCATCAAGGTTAGCTATGCCAAGCAGGTCGCGCGCCATTGTGTGCAACATGACATGCTGGCGTACCTGTCGCAGAGTGGCGGCGAGGCCGTCCGTATCACCAGCGGCAAGCGCTGCGGCGATGGGCTGTGTGACGGCACTGTCCCAGTCGAGGCGCTTTTCGGGCGCGGCCTCCCAAGTGGCGCGGTACTCTGGGCGTGCCGCTACCATACGCTGGGCGTAGGAGCTGAAGGAAAGCGCTTGGGACAGAGTCCTGTCGGGGGAAAATGATCTTTCCATTAAAGGTTGCAAAAATGTAGGCGATGACGCAAGAGCGCAGAAAACCCGTGTGGACAGAGTACAATTATCAGATCGATATTATGAACCACCGGCCTGTGGAGGAGACAAAATTTTTATGTTGGCAGGCCTGATACCGAAAGAACGGAATTGAAACCCCGTCACTTTTTTATTCTTTTCCGTTTTTTACGGTTTCTCCGGTACGTGCTTGTCACAGTGGCGGCGTTGGCGGTGGTATTTATCGCTGGTCTGCTGGCGATTCGTTTCGTGTTGCTGCCACAGTGGGAAGCGCAGCCGCATAAAGCCGCAGATTTTCTCAGCGCCCGGATCGGTTTGCCGGTGGCGCTCGGCGGCCTCAAGGCGGGCTGGGAAGGATGGAATCCGCAACTGACCATTCACGATTTTCAGATTTATGCGGCGTCGGCGGGAAAGGTTGACGCTCCTGATGCCGACGCGCAACTGGCGCTGTCCAAGGTGGCATTGCAGATAGACGCCTGGAGTTCGTTGATTCATCTGGATGTCCGTTTCCGGCATTTGCGGCTCGAACAGCCAACGTTAATCGTGCGACGCGACACGGCAGGGCGCGTGTTCATCGGCGGCGTGTTGCTCGCGGCTTCGCCGGAAGGGGGTGACGACGATGCCGACAGCGGACAGCTTGCCGATTGGCTCTTGAGGCAACGGGAGATTGAAATCAACGGCGGAATGGTCGAATGGCGCGACGAAAAGCGTGACGCGCCGCCATTGGTCGTCGAGCAACTGGATTTTCGCGGCGGGCAGGGATTGTCACATTACCGCTTCGGCTTGCGCGGTGATCTGGTGTCAGCGTTGGGGACGGCTTTCGAGGTGCGCGGCGAAACGTCAACCGGCCTGTTGCAGCGCAGTTTCGACCGTGCCTGGACCGGGTATATACGGCTGGATCGTGTTGATCTCGGCAGCCTGCGGCAATGGATTGATTTGCCGCTCGATGTGGAACGTGGCGAAGGCAGCGTACAGGCATGGACGGTATCGTCGAAGCGACGTGTGACGTCGGCAACGGTTGATATTGCGTTGCGTGATGTCAAAGCAGGTTGGGCGTCCAGCACCGAACCGGCAGTTGCGCCGTTGGAATTGCGGGAAGTGCGCGGCCGTTTCAAGGGGCGTGACGAACGTAGCCGGGTTGTTTTTTCGGCAGAGGGTCTGACGCTTGTTGAAAAGAGCGGTCTCCGCCTTGAGCCAATGACAGTGGCGCTGACGCTCGAAGGTTTTGATCCGGCAACACCGCAGCAAATGATGGCGCGGCTAACGCAAGCGCTACGAGGACAGATTGAATTCGACCGGCTTGATGTGTCGGTATTGAGCGGGTTGTTGCGCTTGATCCCGATGCCGGACGGCTGGCTTGAAACGCTGGTGGCGCTTGATGTTCGCGGAACCCTCGAAAAAGGCAGTGGCCGTTGGGAGCGCATGCGCAAAAAAAATAGCGAAGAAGGTTCATGGCGGTTGCGCCATTACAAAGCGCGCGCCACCGTGCAGGGAGCGAGCGTACAAGCTTACGGCGATTACCCGGGTGTGCGCGGGATCAGCGGCACGGTATCGTTCGATGAAAGACAAGGCGCCGTGACGTTGAAAGGCCGCAATGTTGTGCTCGATCTTCCAAAAGTATTCCCTGAAACATTGTCGCTGAACACGGTGGACGGCAATGTGCGCTGGGCGCACAAGCCGGAGGGGTTGTTCATTCAAACAGGCGCGCTTCGTTTTGCCAATGCGGACGTCGAAGGTGTGGCTGAAGGCACTTGGAGGGCTAACGGCGGCGCCGGCATCGCTAATCTCACGGCGCAAGTGCATCGGGCTGTTGCCAGTAGCGCATACCGCTATATTCCGCATGTAGCCGGAGAAGATGTTCGGCACTGGCTGCGCGAAAGTCTCAAGAGCGGCGCGGCCAACCGCGCCAAGATGGTTTTGAAAGGCGATCTGGATCATTTCCCCTTTTACGGCGGCAAGCATGGCAGTTTTGT
>JAISPI010000094.1 GCA_031275075.1 Burkholderiales bacterium
TTCTCCCGCAGATGCGGGAGAAAAGTATGTCGTTGCGAGGAACGGAGTGACGAAGCAATCCAGAGACATGCAACGCACAAAAGATTTCTGGATTGTTTCGCTACGCTCACAATGACGGCAGCGCTGAATTCCCGCCTTCACGGGAAGGAAGACGGCGTTTAGATTCTGTGTCCTGCGCCTTCGCGCAGAATGACCGCAAGAAAAGGAAAAACGGCAAGTAAAATATCAATCGCAAAGAGCGCAGAAATTTTTTTGTGCTCTTTGCGTTCTTTGCGGTTAATATTTTTTCTATGCAAAAAAAGATGCATCACTCGACAACCACCGGAATTTCCCCAATTTTTTTCTGCCATTCGAGCGGGCCGATTTTGTGTAGTGATTGACCGCTGCTGTCAACAGCGACAGTGACCGGCATATCTTTCAGATCAAATTCGTAAATCGCTTCCATTCCAAGGTCTTCAAAAGCGATCACTTTTGATTGTTTGATTGCTTTTGCGACGAGATAAGCAGCACCACCGACGGCGATCAGATAAGCAGCCTTGTGTTTTTTGATGGCTTCAATGGCGGCTGGGCCGCGTTCGCCTTTGCCAACCATCGCGATCAGTCCGGTTTGTGCCAGCATGGTTTCGGTGAATTTGTCCATCCGCGTTGAGGTCGTGGGGCCGGCGGGGCCAACGACCTCATCGCCTACCGGATCGACCGGGCCGACGTAATAAATAACGCGGTTTTTGAACGATACAGGCAAGGCTTCTCCGTGTGCCAGCATATCGACGATCCGCTTGTGGGCGGCATCGCGGCCGGTCAGCATTTTACCGTTCAGCAGCAATCGCTCGCCCAGTTTCCACGAAGCGATTTCTTCCAGGGTCAGTGTGTTGAGGTCAACGCGGCGCGCCTCTGGCGACGGCGTCCAATTGACTTTCGGCCAACGCGACAAATCCGGTGGCGTCAATTCGGCGGGACCGCTGCCGTCAAGCGTGAAACGGATGTGGCGACAGGCGGCGCAGTTCGGAATCATTGCAACCGGCAGATTGGCGGCATGCGTCGGGTAGTCGAGTATCTTGACGTCGAGCACGGTGGACAATCCGCCCAAACCTTGTGCGCCGATACCGAGAGCATTCACTTTTTCATAGATTTCAAAGCGCAATTCTTCAAGGCGGTTTTTCGGGCCGCGTTTGATCAGATCGGTTATGTCGATCGGTTCCATCAGCGCTTCTTTGGCCATCAGCATCGCTTTTTCAGCCGTGCCGCCGATACCGATGCCAAGAATGCCGGGCGGACACCAACCAGCGCCCATTGTCGGCAACATTTTCATCACCCAATCGACGATGGAATCGGACGGGTTGAGCATCGCGAACTTCGATTTGGCCTCGGAACCGCCACCCTTGGCTGCGATTTTGACATCGACAGTATCGCCGGGGACAAGATCAAAATAAACAATGGCCGGGGTGTTGTCACGGGTGTTTTTACGCGCGCCGGCCGGGTCGGATAGCACGGAATAACGCAACGTGTTGGTTTTGTTGGTATATGCGCGGGCGACGCCTTCATTGATCATGTCGAGGAGTGGCCGTGACGGGTTCTCGAAGCGCACGTCCATCCCGATTTTGACGAAAGCAGTTACGGCTCCGGTATCTTGACATATGGGGCGGTGGCCCTCAGCGCACATCCGCGAGTTGGTCAGGATTTGCGCGATCGCGTCTTTGGCAGCGGGTGATTGCTCGGCCTCATAGGCTTTGCCCAAAGCCTCGACGTAATCCATCGGATGATAATAGGAGATGTACTGCAAGGCGTCGGCAATGCTTTGAATGAAATCTTCGGTGCGGATCAAAGTGCTCATAAGGTCATTCTGACTTTCATTTTCTGAAAAAGGTTCAGGCTGTTGAGAAATTAGAAGTCTACCATTGACGAGAACATGGGGTTGCAATGACGGCTCCGATGCGGACAGTTGCGATAGGCGAACGAATCGGGGACAATTTGTTGCGGTTCGCGGAGTTGCTCTCTTATCAAGCGAATATTTTTACCAGGGAAGCCATAAATGTTACAAAAACTCCGGCAATTGATCGGCTTGATCGGCAATACACCGCTTTTGCGAATTGATTGCACCTATCAAGGGCTGCCACGGCGGATCTACGCCAAGGCCGAGCATTACAACCTGACCGGCAGCATCAAGGATCGAATGGCTTTCCATATCTTGTGGCGGGCTATCGAACAGGGGCGGTTGCAAGCTGGCGCCCCGATTGTTGAGGCAACCAGCGGCAATACAGGTATTGCTTTTTCGGCGCTTGGCAGATTGTTGGGTTGCCCGGTGGTGATTTTTATGCCGGACTGGATGAGCCGTGAACGCATTGATTTGATTCAGAGTTTTGGCGCAGAAGTGCGGCTGGTCAGTCGTGAGGAAGGCGGTTTTCTCGGCAGCATCCAAAAAAGTGAACAGTTCGCGGCGCAAACGCCAAGGGCTTTTTTGCCATGTCAATTTTCCAATCACGACAACAGCGAAGCGCATTATTTAACGACCGGCCCGGAATTGTTCGCACAGTTACAAGCATGCGACGAGCGCCCCAGCGCGTTTGTTGCGGGTGTCGGAACCGGTGGCACCGTCATGGGCGTTGGCCGCTATCTACGCGAAAAAACGTCGGTTGTGCGTGTGCACCCGCTGGAGCCTGCGAATTCACCGACGCTATCGACTGGGTACCGGATTGGCAAGCACCGCATCCAGGGAATTTCCGATGAGTTTATTCCGGCTGTGGTCGATTTGAAGCAACTGGACAGCGTTGTGAGCATCGATGATGGCGACGCGATTCTGATGGCGCAAAAACTGGCTTCTCATGGTTTGGGGGTAGGTATTTCGTCAGGCGCCCATTTTCTCGGCGCGTTGAAACTGCAAAATGAAATGGGGAGTGGGGCAGTGGTAGCGACGGTATTCGCCGACTGTAACAAAAAATACCTGTCTACCGATTTGATGCGGCCGGAACCGGTGCAGTCCGGCATGCTTGCCCCCGACATTGAAATCATGGAGATTCGAGCTATACCACCGGTGCTGACGATAGGGCAGGGTGGTGGGTGCTACTGAGGTGTTTCAGAAAATCCGAATCAAGTGATCGAGGAATATGGACTGCTGTAATAAGGAAGCGGCAAAAAAGCCATCGCTTTGTGGATACTGTTCTATATAATGAAAACGGATCCGTCGATAATGAGAAAATCCCACCTTGGACGGGTTGGCATAAATCACTCTAAACTACATTAGAAATATCTTGTAAGGTTTTGTTTTTATGAAAAATTACCCACACCCTTTGGTGGCTCGCGAAGGATGGCCGTTCTTGACTGCGGCGGTACTCGTTGCACTGGCGTTGACATGGTTAGCGCCGTGTTGGTTGGCGGTGCTGGCTTGGTTGGTAGCGCTGTTCATTTTGCAGTTTTTCCGTGATCCGCCACGCGAAATTCCAACGCAAAGTAATGCAGTTCTGTGTCCAGCCGATGGTCGGGTAATTAAAGTCGAGCCGGCGCGCGATCCCTATTTGGACAGAGATTCCTTAAAAATCAGCGTCTTCATGAATGTTTTTAATGTGCATTCTCAAAGAAGTCCGGTCGATGGCAAGGTGGAAAAAACATGGTATGACCGCGGGCGTTTCCTGAACGCAGCGGTTGACAAAGCGTCGATTGAGAACGAACGCAATGCGCTGTATTTGACAACGGCCAGTGGACAGGCGGTGACTTGTGTGCAAATAGCCGGTCTGGTGGCGCGGCGGATTCTCTGCTACGTTAACGCTGGTGATACGCTGGCGCGCGGCCAGCGTTACGGGTTCATCCGCTTCGGGTCACGGGTCGATGTGTACCTGCCGGTGTCGGCGCGGGCTTGCGTGACCATCGGGCAGAAAGTACGGGCGACCGAAACAGTGCTGGCCGAATTGCAGTAACGGATAGGCGAAAAAGCATCATGTCCCTCTACGAGAAAGACCATAAAGAGCGTGTGTTGCGTAAAAACGCGGCTCGGCGGCGGGGGATTTATCTGCTGCCCAATCTGTTCACGACGGCAGCGCTGTTTGCCGGTTTTTACTCCATTGTTCAAGGGATGAACGGCCATTTCGGCCGGGCGGCCGGAGCCATTTTTGTCGCTGCGATTCTCGACAGCCTGGATGGCCGGGTGGCGCGGCTGACCAAGACACAGAGCGCGTTCGGTGCCGAATACGACAGCCTGTCGGACATGGTGTCGTTCGGCGTTGCGCCGGCGTTATTGATTTATGTGTGGGCGTTGCAGGGTCTCGGCAAACTGGGCTGGATCGCAGCGTTTATTTACGTCGCCGGCGCGGCGGCGCGGTTGGCGCGTTTTAACACAATGCTCGAGGTGGCCGACAAGCGTTGGTTTAGCGGTATTCCGAGTCCGGCGGCCGCGGCGCTGGTGGCGAGCTTCGTCTGGGTGTTTCACGACAACGCCGTGACCGGTCGGGAAGTGTTGTGGCTGGCTTGTGTGGTAACGCTGTTTGCCGGGATCGTCATGCCGAGCAATTTACGGTATTACAGTTTCAAAACCGTCAATCTGAAAAAGAGCGTGCCGTTCGTGACGGTGCTGGTCTTGGTGCTGGCGTTTGCGTTGCTCGCTTCGCAACCGCCGCTGGTGCTGTTTTGCTGTTCCGTACTTTACGCCTTGTCGGGATTTGCGACGACCGGCTGGGTGCTGTGGCGTGAGCGCCGACGCAATGATGCACCGCCGGTTGAGAGATAAAATTCACAGAAATTCAAAGACTTCTGCGTTACAATACGCTGCTTTTGGAGCGAGGGCCGGACTGAAGGGCCCTCGTTTGCTTTTTCGTTGATCCGGGAACCTCTTGTGCAATTCATACGTAATTTTTCGATCATCGCCCATATTGATCATGGCAAATCGACGCTGGCCGATCGCCTGATTCAACGTTGCGGCGGTTTGTCGGATCGCGAAATGAGTGAGCAGGTTCTCGACTCGATGGATCTCGAACGCGAACGCGGCATCACGATCAAGGCGCAGACCGCGGCGTTGCGTTACAAAGCGCGCGATGGCGAAACGTATTTGCTTAACATGATCGACACGCCGGGGCACGTCGATTTCGCCTACGAAGTTTCGCGTTCACTGGCGGCGTGCGAGGGCGCGCTGCTGGTGGTTGATGCGTCACAGGGCGTCGAAGCGCAGACGGTGGCGAACTGCTACACGGCGATCGAGCAAGGTGTCGAAGTCTTTCCGGTATTGAACAAAATTGATCTGCCGTCGGCGGAACCTGAACGGGTAATCGAAGAAATCGAGGAAATCGTCGGTATTGAAGCCGACGACGCGGTGCGGATCAGCGCCAAAACCGGCGAGGGAATCGACGATGTGCTGGAAATGATCGTTGCGCGGGTGCCGTCGCCGAAAGGCAATCCCGAAGCGCCGTTGCA
>JAISPI010000142.1 GCA_031275075.1 Burkholderiales bacterium
CCTGTGGCACCGCCTCCAGCAATCGTTGGGTATAAATGCTTTTCGGGTTCCGGTAAATCGAATCGGCGTCATTGATTTCGACGATTTCGCCGTCGCGCATCACCATCACCGTATCGCACAGGTAGCGCACCACCGCGAGATCGTGTGAAATAAACAGGTACGATACGCCAAGCTCCTCCTGAAGGTCTTTGAGCAGATTCAGAATCTGCGCTTGCACCGAAACATCAAGCGCCGAAACCGGCTCATCGCAAATCAGTAATTCCGGCCCGATGGTCAGCGCCCGTGCCAACGCGATCCTCTGCCGTTGGCCGCCGGAAAATTCATGCGGATATTTATCGAATGCTTCGTGATCCAGCCCGACGCGATGCAGCCAGTTGAACGCCAACGCCGTTGCCGCTTGCCTGTCGGCGACGATCCGGTGCAACAGGATCGGTTCGAGCAAACTCTGTCCGATGGTGAAACGTGGGTTCAGTGATGCGTACGGATTTTGAAACACGATCTGCATCCGTCGCCGGTAAGGCATGAACGCCTCTTCTGACAAAGCCGAAACTTCCTGCCCATCAAAACGTACCGTTCCGCCCGTCGCCTGATGCAGTCGCAGTAGCGTCAGCCCCAGCGTTGTTTTGCCGCAGCCGGATTCGCCAACAATTCCCAATGTTTCGCCGCGCCGCAATGTGAACGACGCGTTTTTGACCGCAGGGATTTCGTGGTGCCGCCACAAACCTTCACGCTTGAAAAAACTTTTTTTGAGATGACTGACTTCGAGTAAAAGCGGCGCTTTGCGCTCCTCTCCCGTTGCGGGAGACAAACCCCCGTCGGCTTCGCCGACACCCCCTTTGGAAAGGGGGCTGGGGTTGGGAGAGAGAGGGGAAAGAGGTTGCGCTTCCGCCATGAAATCGTCGATGGTCGGCAAGCGCTGCGGTACATCGTCGATGCGCGGACGGCATTGCAGTAGCGCCTGTGTATAGCGGTCGCGGGGCGATGAAAAAATTTGTTCCGCTTCCCCTGCTTCCCGAATTTCTCCATCTCGCATCACGATAATACGGTCAGCCAATTCGCCGACCAGCGCCAGATCGTGCGAAATAAACAAAATCGACATCCGATGCCGTGCCTTGAGCGTTTTCAACAGCTCGACGATTTGTTTCTGCACGGTTACATCGAGCGCCGTCGTCGGTTCATCGGCAATCAGCAGACGCGGCGTACACGCCAGCGCCATCGCAATCATTGCCCGTTGTTGCTGTCCGCCGGAAAGCTGGCTGGGGTAACGCGCCAGTGCGCGGCGCGGTTCCGGCAAACCAACTTCATCAAGCAATTCGACGCAACGCGCTTGTGCCGTCGATGCCGACATTCCTTTGTGCAAACGCAACACTTCGGCAATCTGATAACCGATGGTAAACACCGGATTGAGCGATGTCATCGGCTCCTGAAAAATCATCGCCATGTCGGTGCCGCGCAAACGTCGCCGTTCTTCATCGCTGCAACGCAAAAGATCGCGATCCCGATATACGATCCTGCTCTCCTCCGTAATCTCGGCAATGTATTTCGGCAAAAGCCCCATCATCGCCAATGCCGTCACGCTCTTCCCGGAACCGGATTCACCGACCAGCGCCACGGTTTCGTCTTCATGAATCGTGAACGTCACCCCGCGCACCGCCACAAACGACGGCTGCCGCCGCCGGTAAAACGCCACTGACAATCGCTCGACAGAAAACAGCGTTGAAGAAGCCGCAGGCGTCGGAGTGTTCATGGCGCCACCCGTATTTTCGGATCCAGTGCGTCGCGCATTGCATCAGTCAACAAACTGAACGCTGTTACAAGTAACGCCATCGCACCGCCCGCCGCTGCCAATTCCCACCACTTTCCGAGAATCAATTCTCGTTGCGCGTCGTTCAACATCGATCCCCATGATACTTCGTCGACTGCCACCCCGAAACCGAGAAACGACAAAATCACTTCCGCCTTGATGAAGCCAACGGCCAGAAGCGATACCTTGACCAGCACCACATGCGACACATTGGGCAAAATATGGGAAAAGAGAATTCGGCGATCCGGTACTCCGAAGGCGTGCGCCGCTTGTACATATTCACGTCCACGATGCTTGATGTACTCGGCGCGAATCAAACGAAAGACGCCGGTCCAGCCAGTCAACCCAAGAATCAGAATGACCGTCATCACGCCGCGCTGTTGCAACACCGCCGCCACCGCCAAAATCAACAGCAAATAGGGAATGGCGCTGAACACGTTGTACACCCAGTTCAGCACATCGTCGGCACGACCGCCGTAGTAACCGGCCAATGCACCCAGCAACGTTCCCAACAGCGTTGCCAGCAATGCAGCGCTTAATCCGACGATGATTGATGTCTGCGAGCCTTTGACCGTCTTTTCCAGAACGTCACGCCCCCAGCGATCCCCACCAAACGGAAGGCTCGCGCGTTTTTCTTTTTCTACGGTCAGCGTCTTATCGTCCGCACCCAAGGAGCGCAAGGTCTCAGCCAAAGGATCCATAATACGGTTTTCCGGCAACGCATCATCTTCACCGCGCAAACGCACAAGCGTCTCTGCCAACGGATCGACTACCGTCGATGGTGGCAACGCCTCCATGCTCTGCGTTTTCTCCATCGTCTGTGCTGCCCGCTGCGCGGCATTACCCACTGCTTCCGGCACAGCAGGCGTCAGCAATCCCCACAAATCGGGCGGTGCGTCATGAATCCCCACTTCTTTATTCCAGTTGCCAGCAATCACGCCCAACGCCGACAACAGCACCATGATAAAAAACGCGGCAACGATGACAAGCGATGATACCCCGATCCGATCATCACGAAACCGTTGCCAGGCAAGCGACCAGAAACCGCCGCCGCGCTTTTCGGGAACCGCTGCCGCCTCGAAGGAATGAAGCCTCTCTGCCATCATCCGCCTACTTTAGTTCGACCCGCGGATCAACCGCTTTGTAGATCAGATCAGCCGCCAGATTGGCGAACATTGTCGCCACTGCGACATAAACCGTAATCGCCTTGATCACCGGAAAATCCGAACGCTCGACCGCCAAAAGCACTTCACGGCCAATCCCCGGGATCGAGAAAAAGCGTTCGATCAAAAACGCGCCTACCAGAAGCCCCGGTAACGCTGCCATCACATAAGTGACAATCGGAATCGAAGCGTTACGCAACACATGCACCCATAGAATGCGCGTTTCCGACAACCCTTTGGCGCGTGCCGTGCGCACGTAGTCCTGCTCGATCTCATCAAGCATGAAAGAACGGAAAAGCCGCAGATCGGGCGCCAGTCCGACGCAAAGGCCGATCAAAATCGGTAGCGCCGCATAGGTCGCCAGATTCGTCCACAGCGAATCGCCCCAGCCCTGTACCGGAAACCACCCTAATCGAAAAGCGAACACATACTGAAAAACGATGATGTACACCAGAATCGAAATTGACATGCCGACCGTGCACGCCACCATCACCATCCGATCCGTCAGCGTTCGGCGAAAGCGCGCCACAACCAACGACAATGCAATCGCCAACAACGTCCCAAGCACCAGCAGCGGCACCAGCACCGTCAACGAAGGACCCAAACGCGTTTTCAAAATATCGGATACCGGCTCGTTGGTGCTCCAGCTTGCGCCGAAATCAGCCGTAACGATTTGCTTCAGAAAAATACCGATCTGCACATAGGCCGGACGATCAACGCCCAACTGGTGACGAATGTTGGCGATCTGTGCTTCGCTGGAAATTTTTCCCGCCAGAATATACGCCGGATCGCCACCGACCCAATTGAACAAGACGAACAGCAACAACACGACGCCCAACATGGTCGGGATCATTTGCAACAATCGACGAACGATATAGGCAGTCATGATTGAGTCAAATTCTAGCTGCTCACGGCGCTTTCGCCGGATCAATATCGAGATAAATCCACGTTGCGTTCATGACCGGATGTTTTTTATAGCCGAGTACCCAAGGACGGATCAACGTATTGCGTTCGCGCGAAACCCCAAGAACCCAAGCGCCATCAACCTCCATCTGCCGCGTCATCTCCAGAAATAAATGATTGCGTTCCGGAGAATCCGGCAGCTTGCGCGATGCTTCATAAAGAGCATCAAACGCTTTCGATTCGTAGCAGCCGTTGTTGCTTTGGCCGGTGTTCGGCCCGTACAAAAGCTGCACAAAATTGTCGCCGTCCGGATAATCCGCTATCCAGGCAGATCCCCACATCTGCAACTGACAGGCTTTTGCCGCTTTGAGGTTATCTGAAAACTTGCCCGGCTGAAACTCAATGCGAACACCGATCACGTCCATCGCTTTTTTCCACAATTCGTTGAACTGCCGATCAAGCGATGTTGTTCCGGTGGCGTACTTCAACAACAACGGCGAACCATCGGGCATTGTTCGAAAACCATTCTTTCCCCTCTTGAAGCCAAAACTGTCGAGCAATTTATTGGCCAATGCCGGATTGTACGTATTCAAAGGCTTGTAGCGCGGATCATGCCCCACCACACCGACCGGAATCGGCATCGTTGCCAAAACCGCCTGACCTTTGCGAATCACTTCGATTTCTTCCTCACGGTTGTACGCCATAATGATGGCTCGGCGCAACGCCAGTTTTTCTTTCTCAAAGCCGCCTACCGTTGGGTCACGGAAATTGAAAAAGGTGTACGTCAATTCGGGATCAATGGCTCTTATCGCTTTTACGCCTTGCTCGCGCCAAGCCGGTCTCATCTCTCCTTTTTCATCGAAAACTTCCGAGCGAAAACTGCCAACGCCACTAAAATCAAGTTCGTTGCGCTTGAACGCCAACCATGACGATTGCTCTTCCTCGATGATCGAAATTTCAACACGGTCGATCAGCGGCAAACGTTTCCCCTGCATGATGCGTACCAGTTCCGCATCCACGTCTTCGCTTACTGCAAAATCCCATGCCATCCCGCGATATTCCGGATTTTTTTCGAGCACGATACGCGCGCCACGCGTCCATTGTTTCAAAACATAAGGACCGGTTCCCACCGGATGCGCCATCGTATCGTTACCGTATTTCTCTACCACTTCACGCGCTACGGCAGAAAACGGCGTATGCGCGGCAATATAATTGAAATTGTAATCCGGTTCCAATAAACGGATTTGCAGCGTATAGCGATCCAGCGCCCTCAACCCCTCGACATCGGTATCGTAGTCATATTTCCCGGTCTGCTTTTCCGTCGCTGCCAACGCGTCCAATCCGATGATTTTTCCCTCAATCATGAAAGCCCATGGCGAACGGACTTTCGGGTCAAGTATGCGTTTGAAACTGTAAACATAATCGGCAGCAGTCAACTCTCGCGGCTTGCCGCCAAACGCCGGTTCAGGATGGAACTGAATGCCGGAGCGTATTTTGAATGTGTATGTTTTGCCGCCGTCGGTCACTTCCGGTAACGTTTCCGCCGTCATCGGCGCCAAACGCGCCGGTCGCGCCAGATAGTCATAGGTCAAAAGTCGTTCGAAAATGGCTTCATTGACGGTGTTGGAGTAGTAGTCGGAGACACGTGGCGGATCAAAACCGGTTTCCGCTGCCGGAAAGGCCAACCGTATGGTTTTACGCGGTTCGGTTTTGGCGGGTTGAGAGAGCGCCGCATTCGAAAAACACGACAACGCTCCCCACAAGATTGCCCACAGCACCGGATACCATACTGCACTTCCCGTTAAACGAACTAAACGCAACGCTGTTCTCCCTCTTGGATGATTGGGTGCCTGAATCCCGTCCCGTGATAATGTACCATTGGATTTTTCAAAACGGTAACCCCTCCATGAAACCCGAGTACTGGAACCGTGCCATCCGTCTGCTTTCACGCCGCGATCCCGCACTGCACGGCTTGATCAAAGCCTACCCGGAGTTCCATCTGCGCAGGCGCAGCGACGCTTTTACCGCGCTCGCCCGCGCCATTGTCGGACAACAGATCTCGGTCAAGGCGGCAGACGCCGTTTGGCGACGTTTTGTCACCGTTGTCGATCCCGGTCATGCCGACGTTGCCTTTCCCGCTGTGGTGCCAACCAAGGTTGCCTCGATGACGCCGGACGCTCTGCGCAGCGCCGGACTGTCGCAGCGCAAAGCCGAATACATGCAAGACCTCGCTCGCCGTTTTGCCGACGGTTCATTGAATCCGGAGACTTGGAAGACGCTGTCTGACGAAGCGTTGATTGAAGTGCTCGTTGCCGTTAAAGGTATCGGACGCTGGACGGTAGAAATGTTTTTGATCTTTCACGAACTGCGCGCCGATGTCTTCCCGATCGCCGATCTCGGACTGCAAAAAGCAATCCGGCTGCATTACGCCGGCGACCATCCTCTCAGCCTCGAAGAAATGCAGCTATTGGCTGAATCGTGGCGGCCATACCGCAGCGTTGCCACCTGGTATCTGTGGCGTTCGCTCGATCCATTGCCAGTAGAGTATTGAGGTGATATCAATCGAGATACGTTCGCGCCGCTTCAAAACGTTTGGCGAAATAGCGGCTGCCGAGATTGTCAATACGCACTTGACCACTGGTCGATGGCGCATGAATGAACCGATTGTCGCCGATGTAAATACCGACATGCGATAAGGGACGATTCAACGTATTGAAAAAAACCAGATCGCCCGGCCGCAACTGATCCCGTCCAATCGGCGTTCCCTGTCTGGCAATATCGGCAGCACTGCCGCTGACTTTGACACCTGCCGCTTGCGCATAAATGTAACTCACCATCCCGCTGCAATCGAACCCCGCCTGTGGATTCTTGCCGCCGAAACGGTAACCGGTATCGAGCAGACTCAATGCGTAAAGCACAACCTCCCGCCCTTTTTCGGTCGGCGGCAAACCCATTGTCTTCGATTCGACGAAAGACGCGCTGTCCGACTGTCTTCCCCTCCCGCCGCACGCAGCAAGAAAAAGCACCGCAAGACACACTGTGTGAAAACGGCGGCGATTTGGATTTAGGAGAGGTACATCGCCCTTTTGTCGTCTCACGAATACATTCTCCGGCAATTTTATATTTTGTTAATCGAGGCTATTATTAATATCAATAATAATGGAAAATGGTTCTGGTAAGATCGATTATTCAGCGTGCATTATAAAGTATGTTGATTTTTTCCAACCCTTTTTTGAAGAGGCTTTTATGAAAAGAAGTTTGCTCATTGCAGCACTAACCCTCGCCAGTTTTTCTGTTCACGCAGCAACAGTCGAAGTTCCACTCAGTTTGGCGACCGACAAAGGCGATGGTAAAGCTATCGGAAGCATTACTATTTCAGAAACACCCTATGGCTTGGAATTTACCCCGAAGTTGGAAGGAATCGAGCCCGGCATCCACGGCTTTCACGTTCATGAAAACCCCAGCTGCGCCCCGACAGAAAAAGACGGGAAAATCACGATCGCCGGTGCCGCAGGCGGACACTTTGATCCTACCAAAACCGACAAGCATTTAGGACCTTACGCTGACGGCCATCTTGGTGATTTGCCTGCGCTTTACGCTACTGGCGACGGCAAAATCACTCAGCCGGTGTTGGCGCCCAGGATCAAAAAAATCTCTGAAATCCAGGGCCGTTCCATCATGGTTCACGTCGGCGGTGATAACCATTCCGATCATCCGCTACCGCTCGGCGGCGGCGGTGCGCGGTTGGCATGCGGCGTTATCAAGTAAACATCTCCTATCATCTGGAAAAGGCGGCCTTAGCCGCCTTTTTTCATTTTGTTAAAGGACTTTATCTGAAATATCGTACCGTGATAAAAAACAAGATACCCACATGGAAATAGCGGTGATCTGGTTTTAACAACGAAAATGTTTTATCTGCTTATGGGGGTATTCGGTGGCACGCTTCGCTTAATTTTTCCTTATCGCCCTCATTACTAATACCAATAACACAAACAGAACGCTTCTTGTAGAATCATTCCGCTTCATAGCATCAGATCATTTTATCTTTTCTTATTTTTCCGTTAACAAAAAGGTTTCTATGAAAATACATTTTTTGGTTGCAGCGCTGGCTTTCGCCGGTTTCTCTCTTTGTGCCAACGCGGCAAGCGAAGAACCTATTTCCCCCATCAAACCGCCTGCCAACATCAACCTGGGCATGGTAGAGCTGGGCAAAAAACTGTTTTTCGATCCTCGGCTGTCCAGATCCGGTTTCATCTCTTGCAATTCCTGCCACAATCTTTCGATGGGCGGCTCGGACAATCTTCCGACTTCCATTGGTGACCGTTGGCAACAAGGCCCTATCAACTCGCCGACGGTATTAAATTCCAGCCTCAATTTCGTACAGTTTTGGGATGGCCGCGCCGCTGATCTGAAGGAGCAAGCCGGCGGCCCCATCGCTAACCCGAAAGAAATGGCTTTCTCGCATACCCTGGCTGTCTCAATGTTGCAAACCATTCCTGGTTATGTACGCGAATTCAAGCAAGTGTTTGGCAAAAACACCATCGACATTGATCAAGTCACAGCGGCTATTGCCGAATTTGAAAAAACACTGGTCACACCCAATGCCCGTTTTGACCAATGGCTGCTGGGCAAGAAAGACGCTCTGACCGAAACGGAAAAGCAAGGTTATGCGCTCTTCAAAGACAGCGGCTGCGTTGCTTGCCACTATGGTGAAGCCGTTGGCGGAGATTCCTTCCAGAAAATGGGCGTGATCAAAGCCTACAAGACCACCAATCCCGCCAAAGGACGCGCTGAAGTCACTGGCAAGGACGCGGATCGCTTCAACTTCAAAGTGCCCACGTTGCGTAACGTGGAATTGACCTACCCCTACTTCCATGATGGCGCGGTCAATACTTTACCCGAAGCAGTCGATATCATGGGACAACTACAACTGGGTAAAAAATACACGCCGGAAGAAAACGCCAAAATCGTCGCCTTCTTGAAGACCTTGACCGGTGACCAGCCCATGATCCTGCTGCCCATCCTGCCGCCGTCCGCCGACAACACACCGCGCCCCAATCCTTTCGGAAAATAAACGTGACGGTGTAAAAGCATTTCAGCCTATCGGCAAAACCAATAACCCCTCGCTTAAAGCGGGGGGTTATGTTTTAATGAGTCGTATTAAAATCAAACGCGCTCCAATTCCAAGGATACCGCTATGAATCATTTGTTTCCGCCAGCACCGATCAGCGCCATCTCCATTGCCGACAGCAATATCCAGTTTCCCATTCATCGTATCTATTGCGTAGGCCGCAATTACGCCGAACACGCCCGCGAAATGGGGGCTGATCCTGACCGT
>JAISPI010000169.1 GCA_031275075.1 Burkholderiales bacterium
TGCAAATAGCCGCCGACGCACAGACGCAATGCCAGCTCATGAAGAAACGGCGCCTGCAGCAAGCGGCGCTTGTGATGCCGTTTTTTCGGCCAGGGGTCGGGGAAAAAAACATGAATGCCGGCGAGCGATGTCGGCGCAATCATGTGTTTGACAACATCAACGGCGTCGTGCTGGATGATGCGCAGGTTTGTTAGATGCTCGTTTTCTATTTTTTGCAGAAGGCTGCCGACACCGGGGCTGTGCACTTCAAGCGCGATGAAATGGTGTTCCGGGTGCTCAGCAGCGATGCGGGCAGTGGTTTCGCCCATGCCGGAACCGATTTCGAGAATGATTGGCGCGCGGCAATCGAATACAGCATCGAAGTCCAACAAAGCATTACGGAAAGGCAGACAAAATTGTGGGCCGAGCGTTTCGATGGCGTGTTGTTGCCTCGGCGTGATTCGTCCTTGACGAAGAACGTAACTGCGAATGGGTCTGCAATGGGTGGGGCTAGGTGTTTCCATCAAGGCGATACATGCCGCCAGTCGCGGTCACTCAACCGAAGGAACAGATGCGAAAAACCAGAAGCGCCTTTTTTCTGATAAGAGATATTAAGGGCAACGGCAGACGACCATGTCGCTTCTGCGTCCACCCAAGGTTCTTTCGGCGCCCAAGTCTGGTTTTTCGTCGGCAGATCGCCGTTGATCTGCCAGAGCGCGATTTCGTTAGTGCAGTTATTGGCGCAGAAATCAGCCGTGACGATCTTTTTGTTATCCGGCGCAATCACCGGGTCGGCCGGCAAAACGACCGACTTACCGCTTTTGCGGCCGATCCAAAGAAAGTGTGGGTTGGCGTCTTCGCTAACGTAAAGCACTACGGCGTCGCACGTTGCCAGATAGTCCCACACGGCGTAGGCGATCCCGCGCACTGGATCGTCCTTGTCGGTGAATGTACGTGTGCGCGTGTCGGCGTCATCCGACTCCGGTAACAGGGTGACGGTCAAGGTGTCGCCGTTACGTTTGATGAAAGCGCCTGTCAGTTTGGTGGTGACGGCGGCTTCAATGCGACGCCCACACTCCTGACTGCTATCGGCGTTAATGCACAGTTTTTCAATGTCGGCTGATGACAAGGCGGCATGAGATGTTGGCGTGTCAAAAAACGACAAAATCAACGCGACACCGAACCACAACGCGAACCACGCCGTAGTGAATGAGGAATGGGTCATGGCTGATAAGTGCATACCAGATGGCGGTCGCCGTAAACATTGTCGATACGCGCCACCGGCGGCCAGTATTTATCAGTCTTCAGCGATGCCAGCGGATACGCCGCTTGCTGACGCGAATAGGGATGCAGCCATTGGTCGGCGCAAACCATCGCGGCGGTGTGCGGCGCATTCTTCAGCGGGTTGTCGGTTTTGTCCATCGCGCCATTTTCAATCGCGCGAATTTCTTCGCGTATCGCAATCATCGCGGCAACGAAGCGGTCGAGTTCGGCTTTCGATTCGCTTTCGGTCGGCTCGACCATCAGCGTACCGGGCACCGGAAAACTCATCGTCGGCGCATGAAATCCGTAATCCATCAGCCGCTTGGCGACATCTTCGGCTTCGACGCCGGCTGTTGTTTTGAGCGGGCGGAGGTCGAGAATGCATTCGTGCGCAACGTGGTCATTGGCGCCGGTATAAAGCACCGGATAGTGCGCATTCAATTTTTGCGCAATGTAGTTGGCGGAAAGGATCGCGGCTTCGCTGGCAGCGGCAAGACCGTCGGGCCCCATCATCGCCAGATACATCCACGAAATAGGAAGAACGGAGGCGCTGCCGAACGGCGCGGCGGAAACAGCGCGCGCAGCGTTACCCAAATAACGGTGCCCCGGCAAGAACGGCGTCAGATGTTTTTTGACGCCGATCGGGCCGACACCGGGGCCACCGCCGCCGTGCGGGATCGCAAAGGTTTTGTGCAGGTTGAGATGCGAGACATCGGCGCCGAAATCGCCGGGCGCCGCCAGCCCGACCAACGCATTCAGATTGGCGCCGTCGATGTACACTTGACCGCCGTGATGGTGAACGATCTCGCAGGCTTTGCGGATGGTTGTTTCAAAGACGCCGTGCGTCGATGGGTACGTGATCATTGCGGCGGCCAATGTGTCGGCGTGTTCCGCGGCGCGTGCTTCAAGATCGACAAGATCGATATTGCCGTCACTGTCGCAACGAACGGCGACAACCTGCATCCCCGCCATGTGCGCCGACGCCGGATTGGTGCCGTGCGCCGAGGTGGGAATCAGGCAGATATTGCGCTTTGCCTCGCCGCGTGAAGCATGGTAGGCGCGAATCACGATCAGCCCGGCGTATTCACCCTGCGCGCCGGAATTGGGCTGCATCGAGAAAGCGTCGTAACCGGTAACAGCGCATAAACGTTGCGACAAATCGTCGATCAGTGCGTGATAACCTTGCGCCTGCTCTTTGGGCGCGAACGGATGCAGCGCGGCGAATTGCGGCCAGGTGATCGGCAGCATTTCACTGGTGGCGTTTAATTTCATCGTGCATGAACCGAGCGGAATCATGGTGCGATCAAGCGCTAAATCCCTGTCGGCAAGACGGCGCAAATAACGCAGCATCTCGGTTTCAGTGTGATAACGGTTGAAAACGGAATGTTGCAAATACGGCGTCTTCCGTTGCAGCGCCTGAGGAATCGCTTCGACGGCATGACTGAGCGCAGTGCGTAGCGTTTCCTTGGCCAGCGCCAGTTTTTCTTTCGACAGCACAAACGAAAACGCTTCGAGAATGGTCTCAAGATCGGCGGCGGTGGTGGTTTCGTCAAGCGAAATGCCCAGCGCGCTCGAATCAATTTCGCGAAAATTCATCCCATGCTTGCGGGCGCTGGCGTGCAGATCGGCCAGTTCGCCGCCGCCGGGCGTGATGGTCAGCGTATCGAAGAACGAGGTGTTGACAATGGTGGCGTCAAGTTTGATTAACGCTGCTTTCAGCGCGCCGGTGAAATGGTGAATGCGTGTTGCAATGGCGCGCAGGCCGTGCGGACCATGATAGACGGCGTACATTCCGGCCAACACCGCCAATAATACTTGCGCTGTGCAGATGTTCGAAGTCGCTTTTTCACGGCGGATGTGTTGCTCGCGCGTTTGCAGCGCCAGCCGGTAGGCGGGAGCGCCTTGCGCATCGACCGAAATGCCGACCAGCCGTCCCGGCATGGATCGTTTTAGCGCATCGCGTGTCGCCAGAAAACCGGCATGCGGACCGCCGTAACCCATCGGCACGCCGAAACGCTGAGCATTGCCGACAACGATGTCAGCACCCCAAACGCCGGGCGCTTCAATCAGCGTCAGCGCCAGCAAATCAGAGGCGACGATCAACTTGCCCCCACGCGCGTGTACGGCTTCGGCCAGCGCTTTGTAATCGTGCAACCCGCCGTCAGCCGCCGGAATCTGCACCAACACCGCGAAGGCATCAGAGTGCGCCGCTTCTGCTACGGGACCAACGACAACACGAATGCCGAGCGGCGCTGCGCGCGTCAGAATGACATCGCGCGTTTGTTTAAACACATCATCGGCGACGAAGAACGTGGTCGATTTCGAAGAGCCTGCCCGCAGCGCCAGCGTCATCGCTTCGGCGGCAGCGGTGGCTTCGTCGAGCATCGAGGCATTGGCGATATCCATTCCGGTCAGGTCGCAGACCATCGTCTGAAACGCCAACAATGCCTCCAACCGCCCTTGCGATATTTCCGGTTGATACGGCGTATAGGCGGTGTACCAAGCTGGATTTTCGAGAATGTTGCGCAACAACACGGAGGGCATGTGCGTTCCGTAATAACCTTGGCCGATGAACGATTTCATCACGGTGTTTTTGTCGGCCATTACGCGCAATTGCTCCAACGCCGCTTCCTCGCTGAGGGCGGCGGGCACGGCCAGCGGCGCTTTGTTGCGAATGGCTTTGGGAACTGCGGCGTTGATCAGCGCCGCGCGTGAGGAAACGCCGATGGCGTCGAGCATCTCGGCCTGTTCGGCTGCTGTGGTTCCGATGTGGCGGTGGGCAAAAGCGGTATGGGACATAGGTTGGGCCTGTGTTCGTGGTGTTTCAGAAAACAATACAGTTTAGCGGTAACGCTGATGTTATCCGATTTCCTTTGCGTAAGCGGTAGCATCGAGCAGCGCATCGAATGCTTTGCTGTCCGTCGGCTGAAGCCGGAACAACCAAGCGTCGTAAGCGTTTTGATTGATGCATTCCGGCGCACGCATCAGCGCCTCATTCTGCGCGACGACGGTGCCGGCAACCGGAGCATAAACATCGGACGCCGCTTTCACCGATTCGACAACGGTGCAGGCTTCACCGGCGGCCAGTGTACGGCCAACATCGGGAAGTTCGACGAACACGAGATCGCCAAGCGCTTCCTGCGCATGGTCGGTGATACCAATAGTCAGCGTGCCGTCAGCTTCACGACGTATCCATTCGTGGCTGGCGGTGTATTTGAGGTCGGAGGGAATCTTGCTCATGGTGAAAAATCCTCTGCTAAAAAAGAAACGGCGGAATAAAAACGATTAAACGGCGATCAATATTTTGCCTTGCTTAACGAACGGCGGCTTGACAACACGCGCCTTCAGTTGCTTGTCGCGAATGGCGACGGAAACAGTGTCGCCGTCTTGTACCGCGTTCGGTACCCGCGCCAGCGCGATAGCGCGTCCTAAAGTCGGGCTGAATGTGCCGCTGGTGATTTCGCCGTCGCCGTGGTCGGTGTGGACGGTTTGATGCGCACGCAACACACCGCCGCTGTCGAGCAGCAGCAAACCGACGAGATGGCGCGTCGCAGGATGTGCCAGCAACGCAGCCTTGCCAACGAAATCACGCGAAGCGTCCTTGAAATCAACCGTCCACGTCAAACCGGATTCAAGCGGCGACACGGTTTCGTCCATGTCCTGCCCGTAGAGGTTCATCCCGGCTTCGAGGCGCAATGTGTCGCGGGCGCCGAGTCCGCACGGGCGCACACCGGCGGCGCTGAGTTGTTGCCAGAGCGTCAAGATGACGTCGTGCGGCGCGATGATTTCGAAACCGTCTTCGCCGGTGTAGCCGGTACGCGCGATGAAAAGTTCGCTGTCGGGATCGGTCACAATTGTGGTCACAGCCGCAGCCGAAAAAGGCTTTAATTCCTCGGTCGCCGGTTTTGCGTCTGGCAATACCTGCCAGACGCGGTCGCGGGCGTTGGGTCCTTGAACGGCGAGAATGCCGAGGTCGCTGCGACGGTGAATTGTTACGGCAAGCGCGTGTTTGACGCGTAGCGATTCAAACCAGGCAGCGTCTTTGTCGGCAGTGCCAGCGTTGACGACGATACGGAAAAACGACTCATCGAGAAAGTAAACAATCAGATCGTCAAGCACATAACCGTCGTCACGCAGCAGACATGAATAAAGCGCTCGTCCCGGTGTTTGCAATTTTTCGACGTCGTTGGCGAGCGCGTAACGCAGAAAGGCGCGTACGTCGTCTCCCTTCATGTCGAGCACGACCATGTGAGAAACGTCAAACATACCGGCGCCGCGGCGAACTGCGTGGTGCTCCTCGATTTGCGATCCGTAATTGACTGGCATGTCCCAGCCACCGAAATCGACCATCCGCGCCGAAGCTGCCCGATGCAGTGTGTTTAAAGCTGTTTGTTTGAGCAAGGTCTTCCCTTTGTTGGCAAGGTGACAGAGCGCATCGCGCGTGAAAATCGCAGCTTAAAGGCATCACGGGAGACTGTCAAAACATCACGTCCTATAATGGGCAGGACATCCTCAGGCAGGCGTGATCGGGCGGGCATGAAACGAATCAAACGGTGGCTCAAATGGGCTGTTTTAGGGCTGCTGTTGGCCGGAATCCTTTATGTCTGCTGGCTTTTCGCGCAAGTGGTCTGGTGGAATTATGCCAATCCACGCGAAACAGCATTCATGGTGGAGCGGCTGGCGGTTTTGCGGGACAAGGATCCGGGGGCGGTTTTGCGGCAGACTTGGGTGTCGTACGAAAACATTTCAAAATCGTTGAAACTCGCCGTCGTTGCTGCTGAGGATGACCGTTTTCTCGACCATCGCGGCTTCGACTGGGACAGCATGACGCAGGCGCTGGAAAAAAACCTGAAGCGCGGCAAAACGGTCGTCGGCGGTTCGACCATCAGCCAGCAACTCGCTAAAAACCTGTTTTTATCATCCAACCGCAGCTATCTAAGAAAAATCAAAGAGGCGACCATCACCGTGATGATCGAGGCGGTGTGGAGCAAGAAACGAATCCTCGAAGTGTATTTGAACGTTGCCGAATGGGGGGATGGTGTTTTTGGTGCCGAGGCGGCCGCCCATCACTATTACGGGATCAGCGCCGCGCAACTGAATGCGTCGCAGGCGGCGCGTTTGGCGGTGATGCTGCCCAATCCCCGCGTTTATCAAAAACACTTTCCGCCGCGCCTCGAAGCGCATGCACAACGGGTCGAAAAAAGAATG
>JAISPI010000037.1 GCA_031275075.1 Burkholderiales bacterium
TTAATGAGGGTTGGGGTTGTGTATAGTCCGGTGCCGCCTTCGAATCTTCCCTTCCGCGATCTGTAACGCATGCTGCCGCGCAGGCTTAACTCAACTTGGACGGAATAACGTCATTCTGCAACTACGCTTTGTTCCGCGCAGAATGACGTAGAGGGGAAAGCCTATCCTCCAAGAGGCGTCCCGCTCCCCAGATAGCGAAAAAACCCGGTTTCCGCTATACTTATCGGCTTCGCCGGCGACCGCGAAAGTGGCGGAATTGGTAGACGCACTGGATTTAGGTTCCAGCGGGTAACCCCCGTGGGGGTTCGAGTCCCCCCTTTCGCACCATGACTGGCATGACGGCGGCCAGATCGCTGAAGGGACAATACGGCAACAGAACACCGCATAAGGACAAACGCATGCAATCCACGATTGAAACGATAAGCCAGCTTGAGCGCCAGGTAGTGCTTTCGGTGCCACTGGACGTGGTCGAAAAGGAAGTGCAAAAACGGCTGACCCGATTGTCGAAGACGGCAAAAATCGCCGGTTTCCGACCGGGCAAGGTGCCAATGAAAATGGTGACACAGCAGTACGGTCCGCAAATCAGGGACGAGGTCATCACCGATCGGGTGCAGGAGAATTTCAACGCGGCGGTGCGTGAGCACAATCTGCGCGTTGCCGGTTATCCGCGGGTTGAACCGAAACCGGCGAATGAAAGCCAAAACAACCAGCTCGAATTTCAAGCGACGTTCGAGGTGTATCCAGAAGTGACGCTCGGCGATTTGACGAAGGTCGAATTGACGCGGCCGCAAGTCGAGGTGACCAATGCCGACATCGACCGCACGCTGGACGTGTTGCGTAAACAACGCGCGACATTTAAGAAGGTGGAGCGGGCAGCGCAGAAGGAAGATCGGGTGATGTGTGATTTCACCGGCCGTCTGGATGGCGAAGCGTTTGCCGGCGGACAAGGACGCGATTTTGCGATCACCCTCGGCGAAGAACGGATGCTGCCGGAGTTTGAAACGGCGTTGGCCGGAATGAAGGCCGGCGAAACCAAACATTTTCCGCTGACGTTCCCGGCCGATTATCACGGCAAGGAAGTCGCCGGAAAAACGGCAGAGTTCGAATTGACGGTCAAAGAAGTGGCCGAACCGCAGTTGCCGCTGCTCGACGAAGGGTTTGCGCGTTTGCTGGGAATCGCCGATGGCAGTGTCGAATCGTTGCGCAACGAAGTAAAAAGCAATCTGCAATTACAGGTCAAGCACCGCATCGAAGGGTTGATGAAGGAGCAGGTCATGACGGCGATACACCAACACGCTGAAATGGCGCTGCCCAAGTCGCTGGTTGAGATGGAAATGATGTCGATGGCGCAGCGGATGTCGAGCGAATTGCAGAAGCAGGGGATGAAGCCGGAAGACATTAAATTGTCGCCGGAGATGTTCCGCAAGCAGGCCGAAGGGCGCGTCAAACTGTTGCTGGCGGTGTCAGAGGTCGTGCGTCAGAACAACCTGCAACCGAAAACCGGACAGGTGCGGGCGCTGGTGGCCGAGGTGGCGCAAACGTATGAAGAACCGGAAGCGGTGGTGCGCTGGCATTTCGAGAAGCCGGAACGGCTGGCCAATTTTGAGGCGTTGGCGACTGAGCACAATCTGATTGAATGGATGCAGACAGCGGCACGGGTAACCGACAAACCGATGACTCTGGAAGAGGCGATGGCACCGACGCTATCGCTGGCGCCGGCAGCAGAAAACGGCGCCTGAGAATACGGAGCGGCGCGAAAGACCAAAGAAAGACCCGGCGTTTGCCGGGTCAGCGCTTTATAAAGTACGCGCGAACGGAACGATAAAGGAGAGCAGCGATGGACGATGTGCGGAATCTGGGGCTGGTGCCGATGGTGATCGAGCAGAGCGGTCGCGGCGAGCGCGCTTACGACATTTATTCGCGGCTCTTGAAAGACCGGCTGATTTTTCTGGTCGGGCCGGTCGAAGAAAACACCGCCAATCTGATCGTCGCGCAAATGCTGTTTCTCGAATCGGAAAACCCCGAAAAAGACATTCATTTTTATATCAATTCGCCTGGCGGTTCAGTGTCGGCAGGGTTGGCGATTTACGACACGATGCAGTTTATCAAGCCGGATGTTTCGACATTGTGTACCGGCATGGCGGCATCAATGGGGGCGTTTTTGCTGGCGGCGGGCGCCAAGGGCAAGCGTTTTGCGCTGCCCAATTCGACGGTGATGATTCATCAGCCGCTGGGCGGCTTTCGCGGACAGGCGTCCGATATCGAAATCCACGCAAAACACATTCTGGCTCAGCGTGAACGGCTCAACAAACTGCTGGCCGAACACACTGGCAAGCCGTTAAACGACATTGCCCGCGACACTGACCGTGACAACTTTTTAGACGCCCAGCAGGCTTGCGATTATGGTTTGATCGACAAAGTCTTGCATAAGCGCGTCTAAGCCGGGTACAGTAGACCCGTGCAAGCTTTACAGGGATAGCGAGATGACCCAGAAAAAAAGCGGAGAGAGTGTTTCGCACTGTTCGTTCTGCGGCGCCAACCAGGAAGAGCGCCGCCATCTGATTTCGGCAGAACATGCGGGCAAAAAAGTTTTTATCTGTGACGATTGCGTCCGGTTGTGCAACGATGTTCTGGTCGACGGCAAAATTGCCGAGGAACAAAGAAACCTGAAGAAGTCCAAGCTGTTAACGCCTCAGGAAATTCGCCAGGTTCTCGATAATTATGTGATCGGGCAGGATTCGGCGAAAAAGCATTTGTCGGTAGCGGTGTATAACCACTACAAACGGCTGCAATCAACTGTGGACGATGACGGCGTTGAACTGTCGAAATCGAACATCCTGTTAATCGGCCCAACCGGTTCCGGAAAAACATTGTTAGCGCAAACGCTTGCCCGCGTGCTCGATGTGCCGTTTGTGATTGCGGACGCGACGACACTGACGGAAGCAGGATATGTCGGTGAGGATGTCGAAAACGTCATCCATAAACTGTTGCAGAAATGCGAGTACGATGTGGAAAAGGCCCAGCGTGGCATTATTTACATTGATGAAATCGACAAGATCGCGCGTAAAAGCGAAAGCCCGTCAATTACCCGCGACGTGTCTGGCGAAGGCGTACAGCAGGCATTGTTGAAGTTGGTGGAAGGAACGATTGCATCGGTGCCACCACAAGGTGGCCGCAAGCACCCGAATCAGGAGCTGATTGCGGTTGACACCAGCAATATCCTGTTTATTTGCGGCGGTTCGTTCGATGGTCTGGAAAAAATCGTACAACAGCGTACGGTCAAGGTCGGCATTGGCTTTGGCGCCGAGATCGCCACGGCGAAAAGCGAGATGGGAAAGCAACTGCTGCACGATGTCGAGCCAGAGGATTTAATTCGCTTCGGGCTGATTCCGGAATTCGTTGGCCGTCTTCCGGTGGTGGCGACACTCGATGAATTGGATGAGCGCGGTCTGGTGCAGATTCTGACCGAACCGAAGAGCGCGTTGATCAAGCAGTATCAAAAGCTTTTCAAAATGGAAGGCGTCGAATTGGAAGTGCGAGAACCGGCGCTGTATGCAATGGCCAAACAGGCGCTGGAGCGAAAAACCGGCGCACGCGGATTACGCTCGATTCTGGAACAAACGTTGCTCGACACGATGTACGAATTGCCGGGGTTGACCGGACTGACCAAGGTGGTGGTCGATGAAACGGCGATCAATGGCGCCGGTAAACCGCTGCGGGTTTACGCTGATGCCAGCCACAACCTGACGGCATAACTGGCCGCGCCCTGCTCCGCCTGACATAATGTGACCGTTAAAACGTGCGGGAGGCGCGTGGGACGGGTTGATAAAATGGAAGCGCAGCCCCATATACCTTTCTGTATTTTTCCCTTTTGAAATGAGATTTTGATGGCCCCCGAAATTCCTGCCGTTCAGAGTACGCCGACGCTGTTGCCGCTGTTGCCACTGCGCGATGTCGTTGTTTTTCCGCACATGGTGATCCCGTTGTTTGTGGGGCGTCCCAAGTCGATCAAGGCGCTGGATGCGGCGATGAAGCACAACCAGCCGATTCTGCTGGTGGCGCAAAAAGACGCGGCCAAGGATGACCCCACCGCCGAAGATCTGTACGACACGGGAACCGTGGCGGCGGTATTGCAAATGCTCAAACTGCCCGACGGGACAGTTAAAGTACTGGTCGAGGGCAAGGAGCGGGTGCGCCTTCTGAAAGTGGTTGAACAGGACGACTACCTGATTGCTGACGGTCAGCTTGTATCGTCGAAGGTTGTGGAACCCAGCGAAGTGGAGGCGATGCGGCGGGCGCTTTTGGCGCAGTTCGATCAATACGTAAAGCTCAACAAAAAAATCCCGCCGGAATTGCTGACGTCGATGAACGGCATTGAGGACGGCAGCCGTTTGGCCGATGCTATCGTGGCGCACTTGCCTTTGAAACTTGAGCAAAAACAAAAAGTGCTCGAAATGGTCGAGATCATGCCGCGTCTTGAGCACTTGCTTGGTTTGCTGGAAAGTGAAGTTGATATTCTGCAGGTGGAGAAACGTATTCGCGGCCGCGTCAAACGGCAGATGGAAAAAAGCCAGCGCGAGTACTATCTGAACGAACAGGTCAAGGCAATCCAGAAAGAACTTGGCGAGGGCGATGAATCAGCCGATCTCGATGAAATCGGAAAGAAGATCAAAATCGCGCACATGACCAAAGAAGGTGAGCAGAAAGCGCAAAACGAGTTGAAAAAACTGCGCTTGATGTCGCCGATGTCGGCGGAAGCCACGGTGGTGCGCAACTACATCGATACGCTGGTCAACCTGCCTTGGAAGAAGAAAACCAAGATCAACAAGGCGCTGGCAAAGGCGATTGAAACGCTCGATGCCGATCACTATGGGTTGGAGAAAGTCAAAGAACGGATCGTCGAATATTTGGCGGTACAGCAACGCGTTGACCGTTTGCGCGGACCGATCTTGTGTCTGGTCGGGCCTCCGGGCGTTGGCAAAACATCGCTTGGACAATCCATCGCGCGAGCGACAGGCCGGAAATTCGTCCGGATGAGTCTCGGCGGCGTGCGCGACGAAGCTGAAATTCGCGGCCATCGCCGCACGTATATTGGTTCGATGCCGGGCAAGATTTTGCAAAACATGACCAAGGTTGGCGTACGGAATCCGCTTTTTCTGCTCGATGAAGTGGACAAGATAGGCATGGATTTTCGCGGTGACCCATCGTCGGCGCTGCTCGAGGTGCTTGATCCCGAACAGAACAGCACGTTTACCGATCACTATGTTGAAGTTGAATACGATTTGTCGGACGTGATGTTCGTAGCGACGGCCAATACGCTGAATATTCCGTCGCCGCTGCTCGACCGGATGGAAGTGATCCGGTTGTCCGGTTACACAGAAGACGAGAAGATTGGCATCGCCAAACAATATCTGCTGAAAAAACAGAGGGACGCCAACGGCGTCAAGCCGGAGGAATTGACGGTGACCGACGACGCGCTGCGCGACATCGTTCGTTATTACACGAGCGAAGCCGGCGTACGCGGGCTGGAGCGCGAAATCAGCAAGGTTTGCCGGAAAGTGGTGAAAGCGCTGCAACTGGAAGAAAAGAAAAACAAGGAAACCATTACGGTTGATCCTGAAACGCTGGAAAAATACCTGGGGGTACGCCGTTACACCTATGGAATGGCCGAGAAGAAAAATCAGATCGGACAAGTAACAGGGCTGGCCTGGACCGAAGTCGGCGGTGATTTGCTCACCATCGAAGCGGTGATCCTGCCTGGAAAAGGCAAGACAACGACGACCGGAAAACTTGGCGAAGTCATGCAGGAATCGATCCAGGCGGCATTGTCCGTCGTACGTCATCGTAGCCGCGACCTTGGGATCGACCCCGATTTTTACCAGAAGAGCGATTTACATATTCATTTGCCGGAAGGCGCGACGCCGAAAGATGGCCCGTCGGCGGGCGTGGCCATTTGTATAGCATTGGTTTCGATTTTGACCGGTATTCCGGTGCGCTGTGACGTGGCGATGACCGGCGAAATCACGCTGCGCGGCGAAGTGTTGCCGATTGGCGGGTTGAAGGAAAAACTGCTGGCAGCGGGACGCGGCGGGATCAAAACAGTACTGATTCCCGAAGAAAATATGAAGGATCTCGTCGAAGTCCCGGAAGAAATCAAAGAGCGTATTGAGATTCGTCCGGTTCGCTGGATTGAGCAGGTATTGGATACAGCGCTGGAACGGGCGCCGATACCGTTGCCTCCAGAAGACAAAACAGGTGAGAAAAAAGCGGAAGAGGCCGGAATGTCCCCAGCGCAAGAAACGCCAGCGGAAAAGTCCGTACAGATCAAACATTGAGGAAAAATTTATACTCGGACACGTTTGAATCAGGAGCGGTTGAGGGATAATAGGCGCCTCGAAGGCCAAACAAAGAGGCGCCGGGTCGAATACTTTTAGGGATGTGGCGCGTACAGCGCCATTCTGTTTCTTGATCTTGTTAGAAGAAAGGACTGGACATGAAGAAATCTGAACTGGTAGAAGCGATAGCGAAGCAGGCGGATTTATCGAAAGCAGCGGCGGAGCGCGCACTGGATGCAACTGTGGAGGCGATCACCGAAGCGCTGCAAAAAGGGGATACCGTAACGCTTGTCGGTTTCGGCGCGTTTTATGTCAGCGAGCGCAAAGCGCGTTCGGGTTTCAACCCGCGGACCAAGGAGGCCATCGAAATCGAAGCGGCAAAGGTGCCGCGTTTCAGAGCTGGTAAAGTTTTGAAAGACGCTATAAAATAATAGTTTTTCCACCCGGGGGAGCTGTTCGTATCCCGAAGCCATAGACGATGCGAGGGTGCTTAGCTCAGTTGGTAGAGCGTCGCCCTTACAAGGCGAATGTCGGGAGTTCGAGCCTCTCAGCACCCACCAGACGCATCAGGTCGAGCGGTTATGTGCCGGATTGGAAAAACCAAGAATTGGGAGCGGTAGTTCAGTTGGTTAGAATACCGGCCTGTCACGCCGGGGGTCGCGGGTTCGAGCCCCGTCCGCTCCGCCAAACCAGAAAAAAGACGAACTCCGGTTCGTCTTTTTTTTCGGATGTAAATATGGGTCGAGCGTCATTCGCCTCGTGAGCCGAAAGCACTCGACACATCAATGGATGACCGCCAGCTGGACGGGGGGAAACGATGGCACGGCTATCTGGTAAACTTCTGCCTTTAGCATTTCAGGGATTGCCTCGGGCATGGGTCGATGCCGGGGCGGATACTGGCCATCGGCATTTTGCCGTCGTGGCCACGAGTGAAATGAGACAAGTCATGGGACAGCCCGATTATGTTTAATTTTTTAGGACGCAACAAACGCACCGCTCAAGTTGTAATGGTGATCATCATCATCCCGTTCGTGTTATTCGGCGTCGATTCTTACTTTCGCGGTGTTGGTGCCGGGGGCGATGTTGCCAAAATCGGTGATATTCGTATTTCCCAGCAAGCCTTCGAGACGAGATTGCGCGATCAGCAGAATATAACGCGGCAGCGGTTGGGTGAGAGCTACGACCCGGCAATGTTCAACACGCCGGAGACGCGCTTCGCGGTGTTGGAACAAATGATCACCGAAAATCTTTTG
The DNA here is from genome assembly GCA_031275075.1 of Burkholderiales bacterium. Lineage (GTDB taxonomy): Bacteria > Pseudomonadota > Gammaproteobacteria > Burkholderiales > Casimicrobiaceae > UBA931. Next base: position 7,589 of record JAISPI010000037.1, read on the forward strand.
CTGAAAAAAGCAAACGACAATTATTTTCGCGTCAACGATCAAAAAGTGTTCGATACCATCAACAGCATCCCGGCATTCCAGGAAGACGGCAAGTTTTCTCCCGATCTTTACAGGCAGGTCTTGCTTCAGCAAAACATGACGCCAGCGATGTTTGAGCATCTGGTACGTTCGGAGTTTTTGGTGACGCCGTTGACCGAGTCTGTGAAGGCGGGTGAATTGAGCGCGCGCTCAACGGCAGAGCGTTATTACACGCTTAGCGGCGAAAAACGCGAAGTGGCGCTGGCAAGTCTGGAGATGGCTCATTTTGTAAAGCAGGTCAGCATCAGCAACGAAGAAATCGAGACCTACTACACACAAAACCCGCAAGCGTTTCAAACCCCGGAAACCGTTTCCATCGAATACGTGAAACTCAGCAAAGCGGCATTGCTTGATAAAACGATCATAACGGATGCGCAGCTTCACGAAGCGTATGAGCGCGACAAAAAGCGTTTTGAACAGCCGGAGGGTCGTAGCGCAGCGCACATTCTGATCGCCGTTGCCAGAGATGCTTCCGGTGCGCAGAAAACCGAAGCGCGCAAGAAAGCTGAAGACGTTTTTGCCAAAGCCAAGGCGACGCCGGAAAAATTCGCGGCGTTGGCGAAAGAGTTTTCACAAGACCCCGGTTCGGCGTCAAGCGGCGGGGATCTGGGGGGGGTTGTGATGGGCACTTTCGTCAAACCATTCGAAAACGCCGTGTTTGACGCCAAGGAAAGCGGCATTGTCGGCCCGATAGAAACCGACTTCGGCTACCACATCATCAAAGTGACGATCCATCCGGCTTACCAACTGCCGTTCGATGAAGTCAAAAACAGGATCGCGAACGACCTCAAGCAAAACGAGGCCAATACTGCCTACGCCGAAAAGGCCACCGAATTCATGAACCTGGTGCATGAACAAACCGACTCGTTCGACGATCTGTCGAAAAAACTGGAGCTTCCCATCAGCAAGGCCGAGTTTTTGACGCGGACGCAAGTAGCACAATTGGCCGAAGGCAATCAGAGTCTGGCGGAAGCGGTGTTTTCTCCCGGATCGTTGCGCGACCGCCAAATTACTGACGCCATCGAAATCGGTTCCGATACGGTTATCTCAGCGCGTGTTATCGATCATAAGCCGGCTTCGGTGCGGCCGCTTGAGGATGTGAAAGACAACATCAAGAAGCTGATCGAAAACCGGAAGGCTTTTGAACTGATGCGCGCCGCCGGCGAAGAAAAGCTGGCGCAACTGCAGCAGGGAAAGAGCGCTAAAGACGTCGGGTTGACATTCGATAAGCCGGTCACTATCGGTCGCCAGCAGCAACAACCGGGCTTTACGGCCGATGCGCAGGCGGAAGTGTTCCGGTTAGAGGCCGATAAACTGCCGACATATCTGGGCGCTGCGGTTGGACAGTCACGTTATATGATTTACCGTGTCGAGAAAATTCTGCCGCCGGAAGCGGCTGATGCCGCACAAAAAGAGGCGATTGCACAAACGCTCAACGAAATGAAGGGGCGCGAAGCGTTGAACGCGTACCTCAAAAATCTGCGCGAAAAAACCAAAGTGGAAATCAATCAGGCCAAGTTGGACGCAGCGCGGTAATTTAAGTATCAGGCATCGGATCTCTGTCATTCCCGCGAAAGCGGGAATCCAGAGATGTTCAAACGGAGATACGGAGAACAGCTCCGTCACCTCCGCGCAGTTGGGGTTCCAACCATCCAAACTCCAAACTTCTGAATTTTTGCATCGACAAAACGCGTCGTTTTCGTCTTTACGAGAAGGTATTTTCTGGATTCCCGCTTTCGCGGGAATGACGGCGGGGGAATACGTGAACTGATCCCTGTTATCTGATCCGTTTGCCGGAATACTCTTCTTCGATGTTGTCGCGGAAAAAACTCCAAGGCGACGATGCGCCGATGAAACGCCGCCAGACTTCCGGCGAGACGCGCTCAAAAACGAAGGTGCCGGAAGTCAGTTCGACGGTGAGGCGGTGTTCTTTTTCATCATAACCGGCGGCCCGTAACGAACCGCCGGAGAGTTTTTTCATGTCCGCCATGATGTGAAACCCGAGCCGAAACTCGTGCGCCCCGCCCCACTCTATCAGGCGCGGCGGTCGGAAGGCGTCAGCACCTTCCAGGCCCAGGCAACGCTCAACGCCGCCAGCACGGTTTTAACGATCGACATCACCCAGAACGGATGCAATCCGACCCAGTAGGCTTTTTCAAAGCCGATCACCGGAACAAGCCACATCAGCCCGAACACGAAAAGCACCGCATGGGCAACGGCCATCAACAGCAGGCAACTTCCCAGCGTCCGGCCAAAGCCGCGCTCGGTGAAATGGCCGACCAGCATCGCTGCCGGTAAAAAGCCGACGAGGTAACCGAAGGTCGGACTGGCCAGATAAGCAAGGCCGCCGCCAGCGGCGAAGACCGGCAATCCCGCCAGCCCTTCCGCCAGATAAAGCATTACGGAAGCGACGGCGAGCCGTTTGCCGAGCAACGCGCCCAACACCAGCACAACATACGTTTGCATCGTGAAGGGTACTGGCCCGAAAGGAAATTGCACTTTGGCGGAAACCGCCAGCGCCAGCGAGCCGAGAACAACCAGCGCGATAGCGCGCAGCGGATGTGAACGGGCGCTGGAAGCCGGAAAAGCGGCATGCAAAAGCGTGGTTGGGAAAGCCGTGGTTGTGGTCATAAAAAACTCCGGTTAGAAAGGAAACTGAGCAAAAAACTAAGCAGTAAACGGTTGAGCGTTGAGACGGGACTCTCGGAAAGTTACATTTCCTTGAGCGCCTTGCGGTCTTCTTTGCGCTGGTCTTTATCTGCCTGATAAGGTTTGCATTCCAGTTTGGCCGTGCTACCGACCCGACCAAAGGTAACGTCGGTGCCTTTGCCAAGCAATTCAAAATCGCCGTTGGTGTAGAGTACACCGCGCGATGAAGGCATCCGGTAAAGATACATGCGGTCGCCTTCGGGCATCAGTACCCGCACTTCGTCACGGTCGAAACGCACCAGCAGACGCTCACCCTGGTATTGGCAATCAATGGTATTTTTAACCGCTTCTTCTTCTTTGCGTTTGTCGGCGAAATGGTCGCAGCCGGAAAACGCGACAACGGCGCATAGAAGCAGCGGAAGGCGGGTCAAGACACGGCTCATGGCGGTTTTCCTTAAACGGAAGCAGAAATTATAAGGATAACATGGGCACACAGAAATTACGTATAAGAAATGTTAGCGCGGCTTTAGCCGATAACCATCCGACGCGTCTTCGATGTCCCATCCGGCGGTCTTCAACGCCTCGCGCAAACGGTCGGATTCAGCCCAGTCCTTCGCTTGACGCGCTGCGAGGCGGTCGTCGGCAAGTGCCTGAATGTCGTCGGGAATCGTAATTTCCGCAGGACGCCATTCCGCCAACTGCAAGCCGAGTACCGCATCAAAATGCGCCAGCGTTGCCCGTTTGACCGCAGGATCAAGCGCGCCGCGCAAGGTTTCCCAGACAATGGCCAGCGCGCGCGGTAAGTTGAGATCGTCATTCAACTCGGCAGTGTAACGTTCGACAAGCGCGACATCGGGCGCAGCGGCGGATTCGGGCAACGCATAAAATCCTTGGCGCAAACGTTCAAGCGCCGTTTGCGCAGCGTCGAGCGCGTCCCAAGTAAATGTTAGTTGCTTTCGGTAATGCGCGGTGAGACACAAATAACGGTAAGCCAGCGGGTCATAGCCGCGATCAATCAGCGATTGAATACGTAAAAACTCACCGGCTGATTTCGCCATCTTGGCATCGTTGAGCAGCAGAAAATAGCCGTGCATCCAAAAATGGGCGAGACGGGTGCCGACGCGCGCTTCGGTCTGCGCGATCTCGTTGGTGTGATGGATCGAAAGATGGTCTTCACCACCGCAATGAATGTCGAAATAATCGCCGAGATAACACTGCGCCATCGCCGAACATTCGATGTGCCAGCCGGGGAAACCAGCGCCCCACGGACTGCTCCACTCCATCTGCCGCCTTTCACCGGGTGGCGAAAACTTCCACAGCGCAAAGTCGGTAATGTTGCGTTTCTCGCCCAGATCAATGCGTTTGCCGGCTTCCAATCCTTCTCGGTTCAACCGCGCCAGATAGCCGTAGCTGTCCTGCTTGCTGGTATCGAAATAAATGCCGTCGGACGTTTGGTAGGTGAAACCCTTTTTTTCCAGATCAGCGACAAACTCGATTTGCTCCTGAATGTGATCGGTGGCGCGACACAGGACAGTCGGCATCTCAATGCCGAGCTTGTTCAAATCGTCGAGGAAGGCATCGGTGTAAAGTTGCGCGATTTCCCAAGCGGTTTTGCCGGTGCGACGCGCGCCCTTCTCCATTTTGTCTTCGCCGCTATCGGCATCCGAAGTCAAATGACCAACGTCAGTGATGTTCATCACATGCCGCACGAGATAGCCGTTCCAACGCAAAACGCGCTTCAACGTATCTTCAAACAGAAACGTCCGGTAATTACCGATATGCTGATAGTCGTACACCGTCGGCCCGCAGGTGTACAACCCGACTTCGCCATCGGGGTGCAGCGGCTCGAACGGACGCAACTGGCGCGTATAGTTGTCGTAGAGGATGAGCGAAGTCATAAACGGTTGGCGTACAGCGGCGAAGCTGTCAGAGACAGGACGAAAAGTTGCATTATAGCGAGAGAGCAACAAGAGAGGCGGAGGGGCGTCGTTGCTTGTCGTGTTTTGGAGCCGACCTCTTTGAAAATCGCTGAATCCAGCATATAATCTTTTTTTGTCCAAAAGGAGAGTACGTCTCTCCTTTTTCTTCGGACAGTGCTGCGGGTTTTCCCGCGGTGTTTGCAATTCCCCTTGGGCGGGGTGGCAGAGTGGTCATGCAGCGGCCTGCAAAGCCGTCTACGCCGGTTCGATTCCGACCTCCGCCTCCAATAAAATCAATGAGTTAGCTATAAAAAAGCCCCTATGTCGGGGCTTTGTTTTTGCATGCTTGGTATTACCGGACTGCGGTTTATGGGATCAGCGAACGTACGAAATTCGGCAACGCCAACGCGGCGCCGTGCATGGCGCTGTTGTAATACTGAAGATCACGGATACCGCGTTCCCGCAGCCGCGCCTCAACGGCCTCGACGGTCAGTTGACGCGGGTCGGCTTGCTGCGAACAAAACGCCATCAGCCACAGCCCGCCATACAGTGGTATTGAGGTGAGGTAAGGAACGACATGGTTGAAGGCATCACGCAGGCGCAGCAGTGTCTCGCGGATTCGCGCAGGGTTGGCAAGAGGGCTGGCGATGTGCAGCGTCATGATGCCGTTGTCGCCCAACCGGGCAGCGCAGGCGCGGTAAAACTCCGGCGTGTAGAGCAGCGTTGAAGGGCCGCCCGGATCGGTCAGGTCAAGTACGATCAAATCGAACGATTCGGTGCTGGTTTTGACATAGGCGAAGCCATCCTCGATTTTTAGCGTCATCCGCGGGTCGTCAAGACTGCCGCGATGCACATTCCGCAGGTGGCGACGGGAAATATCGACGACCGCCTGATCAATTTCCACCAAAGTGATGTGCTCAATACTTGGATGTTTGAACAATTCCTCGGCGGAGCCGCCGTCACCGCCGCCGACGATAAG
>JAISPI010000005.1 GCA_031275075.1 Burkholderiales bacterium
ATCTGTCGCGCAACCGCCGTGTCGGGATGATGCTTGCCGAAGGGCTGGCCCTGCCGGACATTCTGACGCGGCTTGGCCATATCGCCGAAGGGGTACCCGCCGCCCATGCCGTCACCCGCCTGGCGCAACAACACGCGATTGAAATGCCGATTGCCACAACCGTCTCACAAATTATCGACGGAACACTGGCAGTAAAAGACGCCGTCGAAATGCTGCTTAAACGGGCGCCGAAAAAAGAGTTTTCTTATTTTTAGCGGCATTGGTGCAGCACAGGCGACGATGTCAATAATAACCTCTCACCGCACCACTTTTCTCTCGATTGACGAAACCTGCCCGTTCTGGAAGCACACCTGCGTCCGCGTTTGCGGATCGCCTTCTGCCGGTTCGTAAACCCAGCAGTTATCGCAAAGGTCGCGGGTGGTTTTTAATTGCTTTTTTGAGTTGACCATCGTTCGTTCGCGGCAGGTTCCGCTTTCACGCGAATCGGGAGCGCCGATCCGTGCGCGAACTTCGGCGGTCGTCATGCCTTCGCGAACAAAGCGGCGCTCATCGGCTTTCCCGGTGTTTTTCTTTGCCGTCGATGTCTTTTCGGTTTTCGCTGCGTTTTTCGCAGATGACTTTGACGCGCTGGACGACGTCTGCTTCGACACTTCGGTAACTTCTCCATTGACCAGCGTCACTTTTTGCGACTGCCCATCGCGCCGGTAGCTCCATTCTTCGCGCGCGCCGTTTTTCTTCTTCGAGGTTTTGATGCCGTCCGGTTCGCCCCATGCCTGCCGCACCTGTGATGCGGTCATTCCGATCGTCACTTGTCCCATCGCCACTTGCGTTTGCAACGCGCCGGCCTTCGGATCACCGGCGTCGTAGTGCAATACCATCGGTTCGCTCGTCTGCGCACAAGGACTATCGCTGAATTCGATCTTGCCGCCGGAGTCGGTACATTTGTACACCGCTGCCGATGTCGTTCCCATCATCAATGCCCACAAAAGAATCGCTATTGCTACTTTCACTGAAATTCCTTTCGTGTTACTCCGATGTTGTCGTTATACAGGCAATCCCGTGATCTTTCGCCGCAACAGATCAAAAAGCCAGGTGGCCGTCAGCGTTCGTACCTGTTCGCGTGATCGGCCTGAGAGATTCAGTGTGCGCGTTGTCACGTCGTCTCCCAACGCAACGGCGACGCAGACGGTTCCCGGCGGCAAATTCTCCTGCGAATCCGGCCCGGCCACGCCGGTCGCCGCCAGTCCAATATCGGCGCGTAAAGCACGACACACGCCACGCGCCATCTGCGCAGCGGCGGTTTCGGTGACGACTGAACCGGACGGCACGCTGAGCATTTCGAATTTCACATCGCTGGCGTAAGCGACGATGCCGCCGCGGAACACGCGGCTGGCGCCTGCAACCGAGGTCAACCGCGCACCAATACCGCCGCCGGTCAGCGATTCGGCTACCGCCAATGTTTGTCCTCGTTCTTTCAGCAAACGCAACACCACGGCTTCCGGCAAATGACGCGCTGGATCGTCATCTCCCTCGCTGAACACGGCATCGCCGAGCAACGCGCGTACTTCGCGCGCTTCTTCTTCCAAAAGTTGCCGCGCTTCTTTAGCGTCGGCAGCTTTTGCCGTCAGTCGAACGCGGATACCGGAAAAGTCGCTCGCCAGAAAGGCAATCGTCGGATTGCCGCGTACATCCAACGCTTGCAACCGCGACGCCAATCGCGCAGCAATCGCCGATTCACCCGGCCCCCAGCAATACAGGGTATGGCTGACGATGGTGGCCGCATCACCGCGCCGCTGTTGCAAATCGGGCAACACATCGGCCTCGAACATCTCGCGCATTTCTCCCGGCACACCGGGCAGCGCGTATATCTGTTTATCGCCGACCGGACAGATCAATCCGGGCGCGGTGCCAACAATCGTCGCCATCGGTTTGGCGCCGACGGGAACGTCGGCTTGCGCGGCGTTGTTGTCCGTAAAAGGACGACCGCGTTGATGAAATACCGCTTCAATGTGAGCGAGGAGAACGGGATCACGTTGTAAAGGCACGCCCATCACTTTAGCGATGGCCTGCCGCGTGATGTCGTCTTGCGTCGGCCCCAATCCGCCGCAAACGATCACCGCATCGGCGCGTTCCAGCGCAAGACGCAATGTTTCTTCAATGCGTGTCAGGTTGTCGCCGACCCGCGTCTGAAAATAACAGTCGATGCCGAGCGTCACCAGCCGTTCGGCAATCCACGTCGAATTGGTATCGACGATCTGACCTAAAAGCAGTTCGGTGCCTACCGCAACGATTTCACAGCGCATCGGATGAAAAAATCGGGAACCAAAAACAAAAACCGCAAAGAACGCAGAGATTTTTTGCTCTGTGCGTTCTTTGCGGTTTCCTTGAAAACAAACTTATTCTGCGCTCTCGGGCGGTGAAACCTTTTCGGGCGCAACCGTTGCGCTCGCTTTGGCCGCGCTTACCGCCGCTTTCACGCTGCGACTTTGCAGTTTTTCCTTGATCCGCGCCGACTTGCCGGAACGCGAACGCAGGTAATACAGTTTGGCGCGGCGCACATCGCCGCGACGTTTGACTTCAATGTTGGCAACCAGCGGTGAATACGTTTGAAAGGTACGTTCGACACCTTCGCCAGACGAAATTTTGCGCACGATAAACGAGCTGTTCAGCCCGCGGTTGCG
>JAISPI010000081.1 GCA_031275075.1 Burkholderiales bacterium
GGCATTCATGTTTTTTTCCCCGACCCCTGGCCGAAAAAACGGCATCACAAGCGCCGCTTGCTGCAGGCGCCGTTTCTTCATGAGCTGGCATTGCGTCTGTGCGTCGGCGGCTATTTGCATATCGCTACTGACTGGGCCGAATACGCCGAAGAAGCATTGGCAACGCTCTCTTCAGAACCCTTACTCAAAAACAGCGTTGCGCGTTTCGCGCCCCGTCCCGCTACACGACCGCAGACGAAATTCGAGGCTCGCGGTTTGCGTTTGGGGCATGAGGTTTTCGATTTGGTTTTTATCCGTGTTTAATGCGTTTTCGGTTTAGTTGTACGCGGCACGAATAAAAATTTACGCGAGAAACCGCTCTAAAACCGCCTTATTGCCTTTCGTTTTTTATTCCGAGTTGCGCTTGCAATTCTCCGCTCTCTATTTTTTTGAAAACGTCTTCCATGGAATATGTGTTCAAAGCACATCCGGCTTGTATATGAACTTTTCCGTTTTTGTCCATTGAGGTTTTTATGGTTTCATAGCTTTCTTTGTCGTTATCGAAAAGCCATATCAGTGCATAGGTTTTCCCTGCGTTTGTTGAAGATTCTTTGCTTAACTTTATAAAGAATTCTTTATTGCATGCGCTTACGTTTCTGTACGCATGAAACACGGGAGAGATTTTCCCTGAAGCCCCAACAAGCCTGCTCTCCACACGAGCGGCCTTCTTAACCGGGCTAAACGTTCTATCGTTACACGCCGGATCACGGCCACCTTCGGCATGAACCGAAAAGGCCACAAAGATCAAACACAAAAAGAGCGCTTTCACCAGAACTCCTTAAAAGACTTCCCTTCTCGCCGGCATTTTGGCCGCCACCAACATCTATGACGTTCGCCATTCCCTATGCGAGGCTGATCAAAAATAACACAATTCGCATCGTTCTTTCTGTCCGGCGTTTTTTGTAGCCTCTCCCTATAGCGGCAGACGCATTACACTGCCATACCTGAGCCTGTCTATTGAGCCCTTATTGAGCCTTTTATCAACAGGGTTTTTTCTTCGCCTTATTTGATTTATGATAATTAGTCGAGGTTGGCATATCCCCGGCTGTCGTTACCTCGATCCCCAAAAGGGATTTCTTCTGTCACGCGACCCTGCGTCATTCGGCGGGAACTGGTTTTTTCATCTTGAAACCTGGCCCGTTCCGGTTTGTCTGAAACTTTTGTTGTGTTCGCATGTCGCGAGCCCTTGCGTAAGGAAAGAAACTATGTCGCACGATACAGGCTTAATCTTGGCCGCGTCCACTCGAAGCGAAGCCGAGAAGGAAATTTTGACCAAAGACGCGTTGGCGTTTTTGAGTGAGCTGGTTCAGCGCTTCACCCCGGAGCGTGACACGCTGTTGGCGGAACGCCGTGTTTGGCAAGCAAAGATTGACGCCGGCGCATTGCCGGATTTTTTGCCCGACACCGCTTCGATCCGCAATGGTGACTGGAAAATTCGTGGTGTTCCCGCCGACTTGATGGATCGCCGTGTCGAGATCACCGGCCCGGTGGATCGCAAGATGATCATCAACGCGCTAAACGCCAACGTTAAAGTGTTCATGGCCGATTTTGAAGATTCGCTGGCGCCCGCCTGGGACAAAGTGATCGACGGGCAAGTGAATCTGCGCGATGCGGTAAACGGCACCATTACTTACACCGACCCGCAGAGCGGAAAGTTCTACGCGTTGAAAGAAAATCCGGCAGTGTTGATTTGCCGGGTGCGCGGTTTGCATCTGCCGGAAAAACATGTGTTGTGGCAAGGCGTGCCGATTCCGGGCGGTTTGTTCGATTTTGCGCTGTATTTTCATCACAACCACCGTCAACTTCTCGACAAGGGCAGCGGGCCGTATTTTTATCTGCCGAAAACCCAATCGTTCAAGGAAGCCGCCTGGTGGAGCAGCATTTTCAGTTTCGCCGAAGACCGTTATGGTTTGCCGCGCGGCACGATCAAGGCCACGGTGTTGATTGAAACGTTGCCGGCGGTGTTCCAGATGGACGAAATCCTGTACCACCTGCGCGATCATATCGTCGGATTGAATTGTGGTCGCTGGGATTACATTTTCAGCTACATCAAAACGCTGAAGAACCACGCCGATCGCGTACTGCCTGATCGTCAGGCGGTCACGATGGAAAAACCTTTCCTCAACGCTTACTCGCGGCTTTTGATCAAGACGTGTCACCGTCGCGGCGCTTTCGCGATGGGCGGAATGGCGGCGTTCATTCCGAGCAAGGATGCCGAACGCAACGTCTGGGTGCTTGACAAAGTACGCGCCGACAAGGAGCTGGAAGCCAGCAACGGCCACGACGGCACTTGGATTGCACACCCTGGTTTGGCCGACACGGTGACGCCCGTGTTTGACCGCATCCTCGGCGCACGCAGCAATCAACTGAACGTGTTGCGTGAAAACGATCCGCCGATCACTGCCGCCGACCTGCTGGCGCCGTGCTCCGGTGAACGTACCGATGCCGGGATGCGCGCCAATATCCGCGTCGCGCTGCAATACATTGAAGCGTGGATTTCCGGTAACGGCTGTGTGCCGATTTACGGATTGATGGAAGACGCCGCCACCGCAGAAATTTCACGCACATCCATTTGGCAGTGGATTCGTCACAACAAATCGCTCGACAACGGCGAACGGGTCACTCCGGCGTTGTTCGAGAAAATGCTGGAAGAAGAAACGGCGGTCGTTCGCCGGGAGCTGGGCGACGCCCGTTTCTGCGAAGGCCGCTTCAACGAAGCTGCCGCTTTGCTGTACCGCATTACCACGCAGGACGAATTGATAGACTTTCTGACGTTGCCCGGTTATGAGCTTTTAGCTTAACTTTTTACATCCCGCTTTTTACAATAAGGAGCATTAAAATGTCGCAAACCCGTAATGAACAAATCCAGGCTTTGGAAAAAAGCTGGCAGCAGCCGCGTTGGAAAGGTATCACCCGTCCCTACAGCGCCGCCGACGTCGTCGCGCTGCGCGGCTCGGTCGTTCCCGAACTCACGCTTGCCCGGCAAGCTGCTGAAAAACTGTGGAAGCTGATCAACGGCGAAGCTAAAAAAGGTTACGTTAACTGTCTTGGCGCGTTGACCGGCGGACAAGCGCTACAACAAGCCAAGGCCGGTGTTGAAGCGATTTATCTTTCCGGTTGGCAGGTCGCTGCCGACGCCAATCTCGCCAGCGCGATGTACCCGGATCAATCGTTGTATCCGGCCAACTCGGTGCCTGCCGTTGTGCAACGCATCAACAACTCTTTCCGCCGCGCCGACCAGATTCAGTGGGCGAATGGCATCGGCCCCGGCGACAAGGGATATGTCGATCATTTCCTGCCTATCGTTGCTGACGCCGAAGCCGGTTTCGGCGGCGTGCTGAACGCGTTCGAATTAATGAAAGCAATGATCGAAGCGGGTGCCGGTGGCGTGCACTTCGAAGACCAGCTTGCTTCGGTCAAGAAATGCGGACACATGGGCGGCAAAGTGCTGGTGCCGACGCAAGAAGCGGTACAAAAGCTGGTCGCTGCGCGGCTGGCTGCCGACACGATGGGCGTGCCGACGCTGGTGATCGCGCGTACCGACGCGGACGCCGCCGACTTGCTGACGTCAGATTGCGACGCCAACGATAAACCATTCGTCACCGGCGAGCGTACACCGGAAGGCTTCTTCCGCACCCGCGCCGGCATCGAACAAGCGATCAGCCGTGGCTTGGCTTACGCGCCGTACGCCGACATGATCTGGTGCGAAACGTCAACGCCGGACTTGAAACTCGCCAAGCAATTCGCCGACGCGATTCACGCGAAGTTCCCGGGCAAATTGTTGGCGTACAACTGTTCGCCATCGTTCAACTGGAAGAAAAATCTCGACGACGCCACGATTGCGACATTCCAGGACGATTTGTCGAAGATGGGTTACAAGTATCAATTCATCACGCTCGCCGGCATCCACAGCATGTGGTACAACATGTTCGATCTGGCGTACTCCTACGCGCAGGGGAACGGGATGAAGCATTACGTCGAAAAAGTGCAGCAACCGGAGTTTGCTTCCGCCAACCGCGGTTACACCTTCGTTGCGCACCAACAGGAAGTTGGCACCGGTTACTTCGACAAAGTCACCACCGTCATTCAGGGCGGCGCTTCGTCGGTCACCGCGTTGACCGGCTCGACGGAAGAGCATCAATTCTAAACGAGCGTTTCAAGCAAATACACCACCGTTGTGCCGTAACCAGCGCAGCGGTGGTGTTTTCTTTTGAGGCGAAGAACACAAACTTCGGCAGAGCAAAATCGAAAATATTAAACGCAAAGAGCACAACGAGCCTTCGATCCTTTTGCGCTCTTTGCGATTAAATGATTTTCCTGATGCGTGATTGACAACCGTTCCCTAAACCCCTGACATGGAATCCGCCGCCACCGCTTTATCCTCCAGAACATCCGCTTCTGCCGATATGGTGCCCTTGGTTGCGCATACCATTCTGCAAGGCTTCGACGCTCAATACGGCCGCTTTCTTGAGATGACCGCCGGCGCACAACAGCGTTTCGAAGATGCCGCCTGGCACGACGTTCAGGCTGCGATGAAACAGCGGATTCACTTGTACGACCACCATGTCGGGCTGGCTGTTGAGCTGATCCGGCGGATGGCCGGCGCCTTATGTCAGGACGCCGGCTTCCTGTCGCGCGTTAAAGACCATTACATCACTCTGCTGCCGAACTATCCGCGATTCGAGATCGCCGAAAGTTTTTTCAATTCGGTTTATTGCCGGTTATCCGATCACCACGATCTGACACCGGATAAAATGTTCATTTCCAGCTCACAGCCCGAACGCCGCCAGCGCGATTTGCCGCGGCCGGTTTCGCGCAACTTCCCACTGGCGGCCGGTGTCAAAGAACGGTTGCGAGTCATCATTCGCAACTCACCGCTGCGCCTGCCTTGGGAAGACTTGCCGCGCGACATCGCCGACATTGCCGCCGCTCTCGACGAACGTTTTGGAAAAGACGCGTTGAAAGATGGTGTTCTCGAAATCTACAATGAAGTGTTTTACCGCAATAAATCCGCCTGGATTGTCGGAAAGTTGCGGCTTCCTGATGGCGTACACCCTTTTCTGCTGCCGATTTGCCGCACCGGTTCCGGCGAGTTGTATATCGACGCCTGCCTCACCGAATTTCGCGACGCCAGCATCGTCTTCGGTTTCAATCGCGCCTATTTCATGGTGTACGCGCCACTGCCCGTCGCCACCGTCGAATGGTTGCGCGAAATTCTTCCGCGCAAAACCATTGCCGAACTGTACACCGCGATCGGGTGTCAGAAACACGGCAAAACCGAATACCATCGCGAATACTTGCGTCACCTGGCGCAAACGAACGATCAGTTTGTCATTGCGCCCGGAACCCGCGGGATGGTGATGCTGGTGTTCATGTTGCCCTCGTACGATGTCGTGTTCAAAGTCATCAAGGATCGCTTCGCTCCTCAGAAAAACGTCGACGCTGCGCGCGTGCGCGCCTGCTACCAGCTCGTCAAAGAACATGACCGCGTTGGCCGCATGGCCGATACCCAGGAATACGAAAATTTCGCGATCGAAAAACATCGGATCAGTGATGAGCTGATGGCCGAATTGCAGCGCGAAATACCGGAAAAACTCGACGATCTGGGGGACAGCATTTCGATCCACCACCTTTATATCGAACAACGGATGGCTCCGCTTAACCTTTATCTCGACCAGGTTGACGAGGCCGCGCGTCTTGATGCCATCGACGACTACGGTGTTGCGATCCGTCAACTGGCATGCGCCAACATTTTTCCCGGCGACATGCTGCTCAAAAATTTCGGGGTCACCAAATACGGACGTGTCGTGTTCTACGATTACGACGAAATCCGCTACATGACCGAAATGAATTTCCGCACCATTCCGGCGCCGCGTTATCCCGAAGACGAGCTTGCCGGCGAGCCGTGGTACAGCGTTGCCGAAAACGATGTGTTCCCGGAAGAATTCCGGCAGTTTCTTTTTAGCGACACCTCCTTGCGGCAAGCGTTCGAACGCCACCACGAAGACATCTTCAACCCCGGATACTGGAAAGGTTTACAGCAACGCATTCGCGATGGCGCGATTGAAGACTTCTTTGCTTACCGACGAAAACAGCGATTCCGGCAGCGATAAACAATAACAATAAGCGCTGAAAAACGGTTCCCGTTCAAACGGCCTCCATCATTACCCTGCGTTTTATAGACACATTTGTGTAACGAAAGAAAATCAAGATGATTATTAACTGGGAGCAGTTTACCCCTTGGGCCTCTTTTATCGGGGGAGCGATTATTGGTTTGTCCGCTTCGCTTCTCATTCTGATCAATGGTCGCGTTGCCGGCATCAGCGGGATTGTCGGCGGCTTGCTTACCTCTCCAAAAAAACAGGATGTCTGGCGGTATTTTTTTATTGCCGGGTTATTGTTGTCGCCTGTTCTTTATAAACTTATGGCAGGTTCCCCGTCGGTGCACTATCCATCAAACGGGCTGGTTTTGATCGTAGCGGGTTTGCTGGTGGGGTTCGGTTCTCGCCTTGGCTCCGGCTGTACCAGCGGCCACGGAATATGCGGTCTCTCCCGATTGTCGCGCCGGTCACTCGTGGCAACATTGATTTTCATGGCGACTGCGGCGATAACCGTTTACATAGCACGCCATCTTTTTGGAGGATAAATGTACAACTTCATCGCCCTCATCGTTGGCTTGCTCTTTGGCGTTGGTTTGCTCCTTTCCGGAATGACCAATCCGGAAAAAGTTATCGGCTTTCTGGATTTTTCAGGTTTGTGGGATCCTTCGCTCGCCTTTGTAATGGCTGGCGCCATCGGTATAGGATTGATCGGTTTCACCATTGCAAAGAAAAAACTTGTTTCCTATCTGAAAATCCCCATCCTTTTGCCTGCGACAACAACGATTGATCTAAAACTCGTGACAGGCAGCGCCATTTTTGGAATCGGCTGGGGATTGGCCGGAATCTGTCCCGGCCCCGCTCTGGTCGCGCTCGGCGCAGGAATATCAAAAGCGTTGTTGTTTGTAATTTCGATGTTGGCAGGTATGGGTGTTTACCAACTCGTAACCGTTCTACGAAAATAGTTTGCGGATTGTGATGAAAACAAAGAAACTTGTTATCGTCGGTGGCGTCGCCGGTGGCGCCTCGGCAGCCGCGCGGGCACGGCGTTTGAGCGAATCGCTCGAAATCATCGTGATCGAACGCGGCGCTTATGTGTCGTTCGCGAATTGCGG
>JAISPI010000177.1 GCA_031275075.1 Burkholderiales bacterium
CAGGGATTGCATCGTTTTCGAAGGCAAACGAGTCGTTGATCCTGCCTATCAGGGCAACACCGTGATCCTCATCGCCCACGCGCAAGGCTTCCTCGGAAAGCTCTTATAATTCGCCTTACCCAAAAGAAACGACGCCTCTGTCATGACGCTTGACCTTTTTTTCATCGCTTTCATCCTCGGCCTGGTAGAGGGGTTGACCGAATTCTTGCCGATCTCATCGACCGGCCATCTGATTCTCGCCGGTTCGTTGTTGGGTTATGGCGAAGACGACAACTCTAAAACCTTCTATGTCGTGATTCAGTTAGGTGCCATTTTCGCTGTTTGCTGGGAATACCGGCAGCGTCTTTGGAAGCTGTGTACCACACTGCTGTACGCTCGCGCTTCACAGAAATTAGCGCTCAATCTCATTATTGCCTTGTTGCCTGCGGTTGTATTGGGCGCTTTGTTGTATTCACTTCTGAGAGATCATCTGTTTGCACCGATTCCGGTCGCATGCGCGTTGATCATTGGCGGTTTTATCATCCTGCTGACCGAACGGCGCTACAAAAGCCGCCCTGAAACCGTCCGCATCCAGACAATCGACGACATCGGCTGGCAAGACGCATTGAAAGTCGGCTTTGCTCAAGCCGTCGCGATGATCCCTGGAACCTCGCGCTCCGGCGCCACCATCATCGGAGGCATGCTGTTCGGCTTTTCGAGGATTGCCGCCACTGAATTCTCTTTCCTCCTGGCGATTCCAACCATGTTCGCCGCCACCTTTTATTCGTTATATAAAGATGGCCAGATATTTTC
This sequence comes from Burkholderiales bacterium, assembly GCA_031275075.1. Lineage (GTDB taxonomy): Bacteria > Pseudomonadota > Gammaproteobacteria > Burkholderiales > Casimicrobiaceae > UBA931. The sequence continues at coordinate 793 of JAISPI010000177.1, forward strand.
TTCAGGAGACCTTATCTCGTTTTTGAGCGTCGGTTTTATCACCGCTTTTATTTCGGCTTTTTTCTGCGTCCGCTGGCTGTTGCGCTATATCAGTCATCATGATTTTCTGCCGTTCGCATGGTACCGGATAGGTTTTGGGCTGTTGATTTTGGTGACAAGCGGCACCGGCATCATCGTTTGGTAAGCGTTATTCTACGTACTTTTGTTCGCACTTTTGTTCGCATTTTTGTTGTATCCGGAATGAAGGGCGTCAAAATGCCTTGCCGTTCCCGGGTTGCTTCTGCCCGAAGGCTCACTACAGGGTTAAGTTTTGGAGTCCCCGCTTATGTTAATTGTTTTTCGTTTTTTTCTTTTCTTTGGATGGTGCCTGATGTTCGTGACCGCGTCTGCCGCTTCGCCGGATTCTTCCACCCGCCTTCCCGCCGGTTTTACTGCCGGCCCCGTTATTGAAGGCATTGCTTCGTACACGCTGGACAACGGTCTGCAAGTATTGCTTTTCCCCGACGACAGCAAACCAACAACGACCGTCAACATTACATACAAGGTCGGTTCGCGTCACGAAAACTATGGCGAAACCGGCATGGCGCATCTGCTTGAACACCTGATGTTCAAAGGGACACCAACCACCGCCAACATTTTTGAGGAACTCGGCAAACATGGAATGCGCTTCAACGGCTCGACTTACTTCGATCGCACCAACTACTACGAAACGTTTACTGCCGATCAGGATGCGCTCGATTGGGCGCTCGGTATGGAAGCCGACCGGATGGTCAATGCTTTCATTGCGCGCAAGGATCTCGACAGTGAAATGACCGTCGTCCGCAATGAATACGAAAACTGGGAAAACAATCCGCGCCTTGTGCTGTGGGGACGGCTGCAATCGACAGCATTCGACTGGCACAACTATGGCAATTTGACCATCGGCGCCCGTTCCGACATTGAAAACGTTAACATCGAACAATTGCAGGCGTTTTACCGCCGCTATTATCAGCCGGACAACGCCGTGCTGATCGTCGCAGGAAAATTCGACACCGACAAAACACTGACCTCCATTGCCCGCACTTTCGGCGCGTTGCCCAAGCCAACGCGCGTATTGCCAAAGCTCTATACCGAAGAACCGGTACAGGAAGGCGAACGCACCGTCACCGTGCGGCGCCATGGCGGCGCGCCGGTACTGGCAGCGCTTTATCACACCACCGCCGGCTCCGATCCCGACAGCGTCGCGCTGGAAGCGTTCGGTGAAATCATGACGCTGACGCCGTCAGGCCGTTTGTACAAGGCGCTGGTCGCTACCCACAAAGCCAGTGCCGTCGATGCCTGGAAATTCTCGCTGGCCGACCCCGGCATGCTGATTTTCTGGGCAACGCTGTCACCACAAGACAAAATCGCGCCGGTCAAGAAAATTTTGACCGACACGTTGTACGCCGTCGCTCAAAAACCGATTACCGACGCGGAAGTTTCCCGGGTACGTACCCGCGCTTTGAAAGATTACAACGAACTGCTGCGCGATCCTGAAAACTTTGCCGTCTCGCTCTCCGAATCCATCGCGCAAGGCGACTGGCGTCTCTTTTTCCTGCAACGCGACCAGTGGCGCAAACTCACGGCTGCCGACGTGCAACGCGCTGCCACCGCTTATATCAAACCGTCGAATGTGACCATCGGCGAATACCTGCCCGAGAACACACCGGATCGTGCGAAACGGGCGCCGAAAATCGACGTCGCGGCGTTGGTCAACGATTATCGCGGCGACGAAGCGATTGCCGCCGGTGAAACCTTCGACGCTTCGCCGGACAACCTCGAAGTGCGTACGGAGCGCACCGCTCTGAAAAATGGTTTGAAGCTCGCCCTGCTCCCTAAAAAAACCCGCGGTGAAGCCGTGCGTTTCACCCTGCGTCTGCGTTGGGGTGATGTTGATTCCCTGAAAAATTTGGCAATGACCGGTCGAATCACTGCTGACATGTTGTCGATGGGAACAACCCAACACGACCGTCAAGCATTCGAAGACGAGATCGACCGCCTGCAAGCGCAGTTGGACATCGGCGGCGACGCTGCCAGTGTCAATATCAGCGGTGAAACCACCCGTGAACATTTGCCCGAACTTCTCGCGCTGGCTGCGGAAGCCTTGCGTTCGCCCGCTTTTCCCAAGGACGAACTCGACAAACTGGTGCGTGAAAAACTAACCTCGCTGGAAACTTCCCGCAGCGATCCACAAGCGATCGCTACCCGAGCGTTACGCCGTTACACCCAGCCTTTCCCCAAAGGCGATGTGCGCTATATCCTGACCCATGACGAAGAAGAAGCGCAACTGAAAACGCTCACCGTTTCAGGGCTGAAAAAATTTCATGATCGTTTCTACGGTGCCCAATATGGCGAATTGGCCGTCGTCGGCGATTTTGACGCCGAAGTCATCCGCGCCCTGAGCGAAAAACTTTTCAACCCGTGGAAGAGCAAAGCAGCCTACACGCGCGTTGACGACCCTTATCAGAACATTGCGCCAACCACGCTGCGTTTTGAAACACCGGACAAAGCCAACGCCGTCCTGATGGGACGGCTGGCAATGCCGATTACCGATACGAACCCTGATTTTGCGGCGCTGCTTGTCGCCAATCAGGCGCTTGGCGGTTCTCCCGAAGCGCGGTTGCCCAATCGCATCCGTACACAAGACGGATTGAGTTACAGCGTCGGCTCGGCATTACAACCGGCATCGCTCGATGCCAATTCGCGCTTTGTGTTTTATGCGATCTTCGC
>JAISPI010000073.1 GCA_031275075.1 Burkholderiales bacterium
CCCGTTGAAATTGTTGCTTACCTTCTCAAATACAGTCGCCGCGACATGCGTTCGCTGGTGGCTGTGCTCGATGCGCTCGATCATCACTCGCTGTCGTTGAAACGTCCTCTTACGCTGCCACTGGTGCGAGAGTGGCTGCAACGGCAAACGGTCACCAACAGCGATGTTTGAATCTAAAGTGACACATAAGCGTATTGTCGTCGGGCTGTCCGGCGGCGTGGATTCTTCGGTGGCCGCCTGGCTGTTGAAGCAGCAGGGACATGAAGTGATCGGCGTCTTCATGAAAAACTGGGAGGACGATGATACCGACACGTATTGCACGTCGCGTCAGGATTTGATCGACGCGGCCAGTGTCGCCGACGTGATCGGCATCGAATTCGATGCCGTCAACTTTGCCGCTGAATACCGCGAACGCGTTTTTGCGTACTTTCTGCACGAATACGAAGCCGGACGTACGCCCAACCCCGACGTTTTGTGCAACAGCGAAATCAAATTCCGCGCGTTTCTCGATCATGCGCTGACACTCGGCGCCGATGCCATCGCCACCGGCCACTACGCGCGGGTGACGCACGGAAATGACGGTCACGCGATGTTGCTGAAAGCGCGCGACACCGGCAAAGACCAAAGTTATTTTCTGCACCAGTTGTGCCAACCACAATTGCAACCGGCGTGTTTTCCGCTCGGTGACTTGCTCAAAAGCGAAGTGCGCGCTATGGCTCAACGCGAAAGCATGCCTACCTGGCAGAAGAAAGACTCGACCGGCATCTGCTTCATCGGCGAAAGGCCGTTTCGTGAATTTCTCGAACGTTATCTGCCGCGCACTCCGGGTCGGATGGTGACGCCGGAAGGAGTTGCCGTCGGCGAACATCAGGGACTGGCGTATTACACGCTTGGACAACGGCAGGGGCTTGGCATCGGTGGCACCCGCGACAGTGACGGCGCGCCGTGGTTTGTTGCCGGAAAACGGTTGAAGGAAAATGAACTGCTTGTTGTGCAGGGGCACGATCATTCATTGCTTTACAACAATACCGTCACCGTGCAGCAGCTTCATTGGATCGCCGGTGTGCCGCCTGACGTATCGCGCACTTATGGCGCCAAATTGCGCTATCGGATGCCCGATGCGTCGTGTCGAATCGAATGGCGCGACAACGACACATTAACGGTGCGTTTCGATACACCGCAATGGACGCCGACACCGGGGCAATACTGTGTGTTTTACGATGGCGAAGTTTGTCTTGGCGGCGGTGTTATTGTTTGATGGCGTAGCGGACAGTACGCATCATGAATTGGACGAATCTTGAGCTGTCGCAGGTTTTGGCGTTGGCTGCCGCGCTCGGTTTTGCCAGCGGTTTTCGTTTGTATGCGCTTTTGTTCGTGATTGGACTGGCGGGTTATTTCGATTGGCTCGCGTTGCCGGACAGTATGAAATTACTGGCGCATCCGGTTATTCTGGCGATCACCGGCGTATTGACCATTGTTGAATTTCTGGCCGATAAAATCCCCGCAGTCGACAGTCTTTGGGACAGCGTTCACACCTTCATTCGCTTGCCGGCCGGCGCAGTGCTGGCCGCCAGTCTGGCCGGCAGCCTCATCAACGACAGCGCTATTGTCGCTACCGCGCTGGCACTGATCGGCGGCACCTTTGCCGCCACCAGCCATTTCGCCAAAGCCGGCGCCCGCGTGACCATCAACACCTCGCCCGAGCCGGCGTCGAACTGGGCTGCTTCAGTCGGTGAAGACGTGACTTGGCTTGGCCTCGTTTGGCTGATCGTTCAACATCCTCTGATTGCCGGTGTATTGACCCTGGTGCTGGCAATACTTTGTTTGTGGGTTATCCGTAAGTTATGGTGTGCGTTACGCAGGCTGTGGAAACGAACCGCGACAACATAACCGAAAACGCGCTACACCGCCACCGGCGCTTTGATCGGTGGATGGCTTTGGTAATTGATTATTTCGAAGTCTTCGAAGGCATAATCAAACAATGTAGGCGGTCGGCGTTTGATTTTGAGCGTTGGCAACGGAAACGGGGTGCGTGCCAGTTGTTCGTCGGCTTGAGCGAAATGGTTGCGGTACAAATGGCAATCACCGCCGGTCCAGATAAATTCGCCGACATCCAGATCGGTTTGTTGTGCCACCATGTGGGTGAGCAGCGCATAAGAGGCGATGTTGAAAGGAACGCCAAGAAACAAATCGGCGCTGCGCTGATAAAGTTGGCAGGACAATTTTCCCGCCGCAACGTAAAACTGGAAGAACGCATGACACGGTGGCAGACGCATCGCGTCGATCTCACCGACATTCCAGGCGGACACGATCAGCCGTCGTGAATCGGGATTCTGACGCAAGGTGTCGATCAACTGCGCCATTTGGTCGATGCGCCTGCCGTCGGCGGCTTGCCAGCTACGCCATTGTGTACCGTAAACAGGGCCGAGTTCGCCATCGTCGTCGGCCCATTCGTCCCAGATGGTGACGCCGTGTTGCTGTAACCAACGCGCGTTGTGTTCACCGCGCAGAAACCACAGCAGTTCGTAAATGATCGACTTCAGATGGACTTTTTTCGTGGTTACCAACGGGAAACCAGCCGACAGATCAAATCGCATCTGCGGGCCAAACAGTGATACCGTGCCGGTACCGGTGCGGTCATCTTTGGGGGTGCCGGTTTCGCGCACACGGCGCAAGACATCGAGATACGCTTTCATCAAAACTCCAAGCGCGCGCCGGGCGCGGCGCGTAAGGCGTTATTGTAACGCGGTTGGTTGCTGTCTATGTCAGGCGCCAAACAGATAGCACTTGACGCATTGGCGCCAAACTTTCATCATGCAGAACATTGCCTTTTTCTGAGCCATTGTGAGCGCGTCGCCCCCTCATCAGTTCCGATTATTGCGTGAACGCCGGTTTGCGCCTTATTTCTGGACCCAGTTTCTGGGAGCCGGTAACGACAACGTATTCAAAAACGCGATGGCGCTGCTTATTGTTTACCAGGTCGGCAGCGTCGGCGGTTTGTCGGGAGCGATACTGGTCAATCTGGCGGCGGGGCTGTTCATTTTGCCGTTCCTTTTGTTTTCGGCAACTGCCGGACAGATTGCGGACAAGTTTGAAAAGTCGCGGTTAATCCGTCTTCTAAAGCTGCTTGAAATTGCAATCATGGTGCTTGGCGTTGTTGGCTTTTTGTTGGTCAACGTGTCGATTCTTTTTGCGGCGTTGTTTTTGATGGGGTTGCAATCAACGTTATTTGGCCCGGTCAAGTACGCGATCTTGCCGCAGCATTTGCGCGAAGAAGAACTGGTCGGCGGCAATGGGCTTGTCGAGAGCGCGACTTTTGTGGCCATCTTGTTGGGAACGATTGCTGGCGGTTTGTTGATCGCTATCGAAACGCATGGACCGTTCATCTCCGGGGTTACGTGCGTACTGATCGGTGTCGTTGGTTATTGGGTGAGCCGCAGCATTCCGCTGACGCCGGCGGCAGCGCCGGGACTGCGCATTAACTGGAACCCGCTCACCGAAACCTGGCGCAACATCCGTACTGCGCAAAAAACACGCATTGTTTGGTTGGCCATGCTGGGTATTTCGTGGTTTTGGTTTTACGGCGCGATTTTTCTTGCGCAGTTTCCCAGCTTCACGAAAGAAATACTCGGCGGCAATGAACATGTCACCACACTGTTACTGGCGTTTTTTTCGATAGGGCTGGGCATTGGCGCACTGATGTGCGAAAAGCTGTCCGGCGGCCGGGTCGAACCGGCGCTGATCTTCATCGGAGCCGTGGGATTGGCGCTTTTCGCTTTTGATGTCGGTTTTGCTTCGCGGTTATTACACGCGGAAACGCAGAATGGAATCGTGGCGTATTTCGAAAATCCCGCGCACTGGCGCATCACATTCGATTTGATCATGATGGGTGTTTGCGGTGGGTTGTACACCGTCCCGCTTTATGTGCTGGTTCAGACCCGCGCCGATCCTGAACGTCGCTCACGCATCATTGCCGCCAACAATATTTTGAATGCGTTATTGATGGTGCTGGCGGCGCTGATGGCCGTTGGCCTGTTTGCGCTGGGCGTGACAATCCCGCAGCTTTTCATGATAACGGCGGTGCTGACCATGCTTGTGGCGATTGCCGCGTTCTTCGCTGCGCCGCAATATGTCTTGCGTTGCATCGGTTGGTTGTTGACTCATACGCTTTATCGTGTTCGCGCCAAGGGGCTGGAAAACATTCCGAAAACCGGCGCTTGTATTCTGGCGTGCAACCATGTCAGTTATGTCGATTCGGTGATCCTGATCGGTGCTGTGCGCCGACCGATCCGTTTTTTCATCGACCACCAGATTTACCAGACGCCCGTGTTGCATTGGCTGTTTAAAATGAACCGGACGATTCCCGTTGCAACGCGCAAGGACAGTGAGGCGCTCAAAGAACAGGCGTTTGCGCTTGCCGCGCAGGCGCTGCGCAACGGCGAAGTCATCGGTATCTTTCCCGAAGGCAGGCTGACACCAGATGGTGAGATCGGCACATTCCTTCCCGGTCTTTCTCGCATGGTGCGGGAAACGCCGGTGCCCGTTGTGCCAGTGGCGTTGCATGGTTTGTGGGGCAGCTTTTTTTCGCGCTCACACAATGGCCGCGCGATGCGTAAATTACGCGGCATTTTTTCGAAAATTACCGTACAGGCCGGTTCGGCGATTGCGCCGGAAGCGCTGGATTTAAAAGACTTGCGCGAGAAAATTGTTGCGCTTCATTACAGCGAACACACGGAAAGCGGCAGCTAACGTTTTTGAGGTGAACGCTAAATACCGCCGCACAATGCCGTGACCCACAGCGCGACAACCAATATCAGCATGACCATTTGCGCGGCGCTACCGCAATCTTTGGATTTTTTCGACAGCGGATGACGTTCCTCGCCAATACGATCAATCGCGGCTTCGACAGCGGAGTTCAACAATTCAACGATCAGCGTCAAACCATGAGCGCCGATCAGCAACACACGAGCTGTAGCACTCAGAGGCAGGAAACAGGCAGCAACAATACCGGCCACGGCCAATAGAACAATTTGCCGGAACGCGGCTTCATCGCGCCAGGCGGCAGCAAGCCCGTGCAGGGAATAGAAAAAAGCGTTGATGATGCGTTTCATAAAATGGTGCCGTGTTCAAACGATCACGATATCGTACTGTTCCTGGGTGTAAAGCGTTTCTACTTGCAGCGAGATGGGTTTGCCGATCAGGTCAGCAAGCCACACCAGACTTTGCGATTCTTCGTCGAGAAAGCAATCAATCACTGCTTGCGACGCCAGAATCCGGAATTCGCGCGCGCTGTACTGCCGTGCCTCACGCTGAATTTCACGCAAGATTTCATGGCACACGGTTTGCGCGGTTTTCATTTGGCCGCGTCCTTGGCAGGTCGGGCACGGTTCGCACAGCATTTGCGCCAACGATTCACGGGTTCGCTTGCGCGTCATCTCCACCAGTCCCAGACGAGTGAAGCCATTGACACTCAATCGCGTGCGATCTTTTTCCAACGCACGGTTAAGCTCTTCGAACACCGCTTGCTGGTGCTCGGCGCGTTCCATGTCGATGAAGTCGATGATGATGATGCCGCCCAAATTGCGTAGCCGTAATTGTCGGGCGATGGTGTGCGCCGCCTCAAGATTGGTTTTGAACACGGTATCTTCAAAATTGCGGCCATCGACAAAAGCCCCGGTGTTAACATCGATACTGGTCAACGCTTCGGTTTGATCGAAAATCAAATAGCCGCCGGATTTCAGATCGACGCGGCGCGATAATGCTTTGTTCAGCTCTTCCTCAACACCATAGCGGTCGAACAAAGTACGTTCGCCAACGTACAACGACAGCTTTTCGGTCATTCCGGTTGTGTACTTCTGTGAGAAAGCCTGCATTGCGGCCAACGCCGATGGATCATCGACGTAAATCGTCGTCGTATCTTCGGAGGCAATGTCACGCAGCATCCGTTGCGACAGCAATAAATCCTGATACAACAGCGACGGCGTCGGCAATTCGCGGGAATGTTGCGACAGGTCACGCCACAAGCGCGTCAGGTATTCAATATCGGTTTTCAGCTCATTTTCGGTGGCCGTCTCTGCCATCGTGCGGATGATGAAACCACCCGCAGGCTCTTCCGGCAGCAACGCCTGCAATCGCTCACGCAAGGTTTCACGTTCGCCTTCGTCCTCAATCCGTTGCGAAATACCGATGTGCGCATCCTGTGGCAAATAAACCAAAAGGCGTCCGGCAAGGCTGACTTGTGTGGACAACCGTGCGCCCTTGGCGCCGATCGGGTCTTTGATGACCTGCACCATCAACGATTGACCTTCGTGCAACAGTCGCTCGATCGGCCTGGCATCGTCCTCATATTTGATCCGGTTCTCGTAGATATCGGCAACGTGCAAAAAAGCGGCGCGTTCCAGACCGATGTCGACGAAAGCACTTTGCATTCCTGGCAGTACGCGCACCACCTTGCCGAGGTAAATGTTGCCGACGAAGCCGTGGGTATGCGTCCGTTCGACGTGCAATTCCTCGACGATGCCTTGTTCAAGCACGGCAACCCGCGTTTCTTGCGGTGTGACGTTGACCAGGATTTCGCGGGACATAGAATTTGCTTTCAGGGAAGGGGGACAGAATACGGGCAGAAGGGGAAAGATTCAAGCATTCAAACATTCGAGCAACTGCACCGTTTCAAACAACGGCAGTCCGACAACGCCGGAATAGCTCCCATCGAGATGCGTCACGAACGCGCCAGCGCGTCCCTGAATTGCATAAGCGCCGGCTTTTCCGAACGGTTCGCCACTGTCGAGATAATGCCCGATGTCCTCATCACACAAGATTTTGAACGTTACCCGCGAGACCACGACACGGTCGATGACGCGCAGCGCACGCCCTTTCCGGAGAAGCGGGCACAAGGCTACCGCGCTGATCACCTCATGTGTTTTTCCGGAAAGTGCCTGCAACATGGCGGCGGCGTCCTGCCGGTCTCGCGGTTTGCCGAAAACGCGGCCAGCCCAAACCACCTCTGTATCGGCGCCAAGCACGGCGCGTTCCGGTAACTGTTGCTGGCGAAGTTGTCGCATGCCGATGATCGCCTTTGCGCGCGCCATTCTCCGGACATAAGCGAGCGGCGCTTCGTTGGGTTGGGGGATTTCCGCGATGACGTTCTCGCCAAGCGTAAATACTTCGAACGGTACGCCGATCTGCGTCAGCAAGGCCTGCCGGCGTGGGCTTTGGGACGCGAGATACACAGCGGAGGCGTGAAACGCGGACATAGGTTCTTAGGCAGACGGAGAGATAGCGGATTCCTGCTGCATTTTACTGTACCCTGAAACAGGCTATTTCATCTTTTAAGGAAAAACAAGGCATGCTATACTTAAAAATTAACGGCCAAGTAGCTCAGTTGGTAGAGCAGAGGACTGAAAATCCTTGTGTCGGTGGTTCAATTCCGCCCTTGGCCACCACATTCTATTTGCGTCGCTCGGGCAACATCAGGCCACCCAAGGAGCGGCGCAACGCCGCTAAATATCGCAGCTTGACAGCGGAGAGTTCGCTTACCGTTTGCTAAAAACCGTCCAAATAAGCGAAACCACTCTTCTATCTTCCATGTGCCGTTCATTATCGGGAGCCTGTTCATGAAAGTCATCGAAGTCACCCATCCCCTGATTCAGCACAAGTTGGGGTTGATGCGTAGGCTCGACATCAGCACCAAAAGTTTTCGTGACCTGGCGTGCGAAGTGGCGATGTTTTTGACATATGAAGCCACCCGCGATCTTCCGACCGAGGAAATCGAAATCACTGGTTGGGCGGGCCCTGTTCGTGTACGCAAGATCAAGGGCAAAAAAATCACGGTGGTGCCGATTTTGCGGGCGGGGCTGGGGTTGTTGCCGGGCGTTCTGGAATTGATCCCCGCCGCCAAAGTGAGCATCGTCGGCATTCAGCGCAACGAAGAAACGTTGGCGCCGATCACGTATTACGAAAAACTGACGCATAACATGAGCGAGCGGATTGCGATGATCGTCGATCCGATGCTGGCGACCGGTGGAACCTTGGTGGCAACCATCAACATGCTGAAGGAAGCGGGTTGCACGCAGATCCGCGGATTGTTCTTGGTGGCCGCGCCGGAAGGGTTGAAACGGCTGGAAGAAGCGCATCCAGACGTCGACGTTTACACGGCGGCAATCGACGAACGGCTCAATCAGATGGGTTACATCCTGCCCGGTCTGGGGGATGCCGGCGACCGGATTTTCGGGACCAAAGCGTAGTTGTCCGGAGCTAACTTGGGGCATGGGCCGCGGGTTCCGAGCCTTTGTTGCTTTTTGTTTCTTTGTTTATGCGTTTTTCCTGGTTTTTCTTCCGGCCGGCCTTGTTTTTTCTGTCGTTCCATGACAGCATAAACCGTATGGTTGGCAAGCATTTTCCGGGCGGAGGTGACGTGTCATGAAAAAAGATTTTGCGCTGATCACCGCGTCGATTGGCGTTGCACTGTTCTTGACGGCAAGCGGAGCTGCTGCTGCACAGCTGTATCGTTGCACCACCGATGATGGCCGTATCGTTTATTCGGATCGCAAATGCGCGCCGGTCGGGCAGCGCCAAGTCGTCAAGATCACTGACAATTCGATGGACAACTCCAATCTGCAAAGTACTGCGGCCATTCGAACTGGGTTGGACAGCGCCATGGCGGCGCAAGGCGGCGGTAAAGTGGCCGTGATAGGCAATAGCAGTCCCTCAGCGTCAGCGTCCTCAGCATCGTCTTCGTCCTCTTCAACAACGCAGTCTTCACGTCCTGCACGGCGCCGTTGCGGCGGATAAGGGTTTTAGTTTAGCAGTGAGGGTGAAAGACGTGCCTTTGCCATTGTGGCTTTTGGTCTTGATGTTGTGTGGCGCTTCATCAGGCGTAAATGCGCAAATTTACAAATGTTCGCTGCCGGGTGAGCGGGTGGTGTATTCTGATCGTAAATGCAATCCGCTGGAAAGCGGCGGAAGGCTCAAAATTACGGACAATTCGATGAACAGTCCCGGCTCAACGCGCGAGGCTGATCTCGCGGCGCTACGCGCTGCTCGTTTGAACCCCCAAACATCGCAGGTGCCTTACGTCGAAGGTAAGGCGACTGCCGAGTCTGCCGGGTTTGTTAAAGGGGAACGTTGGGATGGCAGTGGCGAAACGTTCATGATTTATTCGCCGCTGCTGGGATCGGGCATGTATTTAAACCGGTGAAAGGTGGTGACGTTGCAGTCTTACGGCGTAAAAACGGCCACCAGCGTTGCCTGAGCTTGGCGGCGTTTTGCTTCAATCGTTAATTTTTCCGAAGGTTCTACGGCTTTCAGCCAGCACAGTGACGCTGTCTTCGGTGTCCACCGTGATTCGCCAAGCAGATAGGTAGCGACTTCGCCCAGGGTCGGTTGATGGCCGATCACCAGCGTGATGCCTTTTTTCTTCGGCCAGTCGATAGCAGCGAGCAGATCGTCCATGCTTGCTTCGGGTGCCAGTGCGGGTACGGTTTCGTAGAGACGCGCCAATGTCGCGGCGGTTTGCTGTGTTCGCTGGGCAGGCGACACCAAAATCCGGCAGGGTGTTGGCAAATGCGTTGGCAAATGCTCGTTCAACCATTGCGCTGCGTCCGAGGCTTCTTCTCGGCCACGCACACTCAATACGCGCGCCAGATCCGGGAATCCGGGTTCAGCGTGGGCGTGCCGCCAGAGAATCAGCTCCATACGCGCTCCTATTTTGAATCCGTTGCAAACGCGGTTTGCGTCGCAAAATCATAGAGTTCCGTTGTTGATCCTTGGGGTTCGTCAATGAGGCTCATCACACCAGCGGCGCAGCAGTTCGAGTTGCATGGCAAGAGCCGGTGCGTTGTCAGCAGGACGGACTTTCTCATAACGACCGTCGGCAAGCAGGTGCCAGGCATTGCGGTTATCACGCAGATACCCCCACAATCCTTCATCCAGTACACGCTGTCGAATTTCGGGATCAAGCACCGGAAACGCGATTTCGATCCGACGGAACAAATTGCGTCCCATCCAGTCGGCTGATGATAACCAAACATCGGGATGGCCGTCGTTCTCGAAGTACCAGACACGATGGTGTTCAAGGAAACGACCAAGGATCGAGCGGACACGAATCCGTTCGGAAACGCCAGACACACCGGGACGAAGCGCACAAGCGCCGCGCACGATCAGGTCGATTTCAACGCCCGCCTGCGACGCTTTGTAAAGCGCCTGAATAATGCGCTCTTCGAGCAACGCATTCATTTTGGCAACGATACGCGCTGGTTTGCCGGCGCGGGCGTGGCGTTCTTCACGGCGGATCATCGCCAGGATACGGCGCGGCATCGTAAACGGCGCCAGCAACAAATGTCGCATCGGCGCCGCCGGGGACAGGCTGCTGATGTGCATGAACACTTCGTTAACATCGCGGCCAATGCCTTGGTTGGCGGTTAATAAACCGAAGTCCGAATACAGCCGTGCTGTGCGGGGGTGGTAATTACCGGTACCCAAATGTGTGTAGTAACGCAATACTTGTTGACCATTGCGGTCGCGTTCACGGCGAATGAGCAGTGCCATTTTGGCATGCGTTTTCAGACCGAAGACACCGTAAATGACTTGTGCGCCGGCGCGTTCCAGCCGTTCGGCCCAGTTGATGTTGGCGGC
>JAISPI010000138.1 GCA_031275075.1 Burkholderiales bacterium
CCGATCATGCCGGTGAAGTCGCCGATCAGAAAAATGATGTGATGCCCCAGGTCTTGAAGCTGACGCAGCTTGTTGAACTGAACCGTATGCCCCAAATGCAGGTCGGGACGGGTGGGGTCGAAGCCTTCTTTGATACGCAACGGTTTGCCGCGAGCGAGCTTGGCCGCCAATTCTTTTTCAATCAGGAGTTCATCGGCGCCGCGTTTGAAGACGGCCAGTTGGTGTTCAATATCACTAGGGGTCAAGGTTACAGCCATGGTCAGGAGGATAAATGTCAACGAAAAGTAAAAATAAACGAAATTGTCGGGTTTGACACTTGGGATATGCATCATCCCATCAAAAAACACATTAAAAAACACTGATAATGCTTTGATTTTTGCTCTTTCTTGTTAGAATATGGCAGATTCAAGAAAGGTGCCCGTGCAAAAAACCACTGACGACATTCTAGCCGAACGCGCGTCTTTTTGGACTGTTTCACCGGTACATTGGGTGCGCCGGTTCGTTTCTGGCCCTTTTGCCATCGTGCTTGTTCTGGGGCTTTCCGGCATGGCGGCGTTCGGCTTTGTGCCCGGTTCTGCGCCGGAACCGCATCCCACCACAACGCTGGAGCGCACGCTCCAACTTCCTTCTCTATTGTCGCAACTCGATGGCCTGAGCGATCTGCCGTATTGGCATGAAGAGCGCGTTCAGCGCGGCGATACGATCGGCAATGTGCTCTCTCGTGCCGGCATGCGCGACCCGCAGGCGATGGCGTTCCTGTTGTCCGACGCTCAAGCGCGGCCACTGTACAAATTGCGCCCGGGTCGGGCATTGCGTATCGCGCTGAACGGTGAGGGGCAGTTGCAGGAATTGCGTTTTCTGGTGTCCGAAACCGAGCTTTTCACGATTGTCCGTGGAGGCGAAACGCTGCGGGCCGAAACGACGGTGCCGGAACGCGAAGTGCGCCGCGAACAGCGCGCCGGCGAGATTCGATCGTCGTTATTTGGCGCGGCCGATGCGGCGGGTATTCCCGACGCGGTGACCGTCGAAATGGCGAATGTGCTTGGTGGCGACATTGATTTTTATCACGATTTGCGCAAAGGCGATCGTTTTGCGGTGCTTTATGAGCGTGTGTATGTTGACGGCGAATTGGTCAATAACGGCCGTATTCTTGCTGTCGAGTTCGTCAACGGCGGCATCGAATACAGCGCTTACTGGTGGCAGAGTCCGGACGGCACGAGCGGCTATTACAACGCCAAAGGCGAAAGCAGCAAGAAAGCATTCCTGCGAACGCCGTTGGAGTTTTCACGGGTTTCATCGAATTTTTCACCAGAACGGTTGCACCCATTGCTGAAGACCAAACGACCGCATACCGGCACCGACTTTGCGGCGCCGACAGGAACGCCGGTGCGCGCGGCGGGGGATGGCACGGTCGATTTCGTCGGAGCCCAAGGCGGTTACGGCAATCTCGTGATCTTGCGCCACACCGGAAAAATCACTACGTATTACGGGCATTTGTCGCGTTTTGCCAGCGGTCTGAAAAAAGGCAATCGTGTTGCGCAGGGAACAGTGATTGCCTATGTGGGGAAAACGGGTTGGGCGACCGGGCCGCATCTGCATTACGAATTTCGCGTCGCGAATGTTCCCCGAGACCCACTGAAAATGGTGATGCCGCCGGCTGCGCCAATTGCTGCGAAAGATAAGGAAGCGTTTAAAACCAACATCGCTTCGACTCAAACGCTATTGCAGTTGGCGCGCGAAATGCCCATGCAAAAAGTTGCGTCATTCAATTAATTTCATTCCTGCGATGGCTGACACGTTCTATGCCGGAGTGATGTCCGGCACCAGTCTGGACGGTGTCGATGCGATCATCGCTGTTTTTCCCGAAAAAACAGATTCCTTTTGTCAACTGCGCGGCAACGCTTTTGTGCCGTTTCCGGCAACTCTGCGCGAGACGTTATTGGCGTTGCAGAAGTCGGGCGCCGACGAACTGGCGCGCAGCGCCCACGCGGCCAATGCGCTGGCCGATCTTTACGCGCAAGCCGTACAAGAAGCCGCACAACAGGCGGGTATCAAGGTGGCACAGTTACGGGCGGTTGGTGTGCATGGCCAGACCGTGCGCCATTGTCCGAATGAAGCGTGGTCGTGTCAGATCAACAATCCGGCGCGTGTGGCGGAACACTTGGATATTGATGTTGTCGCGGATTTCCGAAGCCGTGATTTGGCGGCGGACGGGCAGGGCGCGCCGCTGGTGCCGGCGTTTCATGCGGCGATATTCGGCAGCACATCGAAGCATCGGGTCATCGTCAACATTGGCGGTATCGCCAACTTGACCGATTTGCCGTCGCAAGGCGTTGTGCGTGGTTTCGATACCGGCCCAGGTAATGTGTTGCTTGATGCGTGGTACGCGCAGCATCAGAAAGGAACGTTTGATCGTGACGGTGCGTGGGCGGCTTCGGGACAAGTGCCTCCCGCATTATTGGCGGCGCTGTTAGGCGAACCGTTTTTCCAAAAGCCACCACCGAAAAGCACTGGCCGCGATTTGTTCCATTTGGCGTGGCTCGACGCGCATCTGGCCTCTTTTCCTTTGTTGTCACCTGCTGATGTTCAGGCGACGTTATCACAACTGACCGCAACAAGTATTGCCACAGCCATTTCAAAAGAAGCGGCGACCGCTGAAGAAATTTTTGTATGTGGTGGCGGCGCTCACAACGCGGCGCTGATGAACGCGCTGTCCGTCGCGCTGGCGCCGCGAGCTGTACAACCGACTGACGTTTTGGGGATTGCGGCGCAGCATGTTGAGGCATTGGCGTTCGCCTGGTTGGCGCGTGAAACGTTGGCGCGCCGCCCCGGCAATCTGCCAGCGGTGACCGGCGCTAAAGGAGCAAGGGTTCTTGGGGCGGTTTATCC
>JAISPI010000004.1 GCA_031275075.1 Burkholderiales bacterium
ATGAAATGGCGAAACTGCATATTCGCCATCTGGTCGGCGGCCATGCTCCACAAGTTGACGATGAGCGTCTGTGCCGGTTCGAGTTTCCGGAGCGCCCGGGCGCGCTGCTCAATTTCCTAAGCAAAATGAGTGCCGGCTGGAATATCAGCCTGTTCCATTACCGCAACCACGGCGCCGATTATGGCAGGGTATTGGCTGGCATTCAGGTACCGCCCACCGACAATGAGGCATTTCAGGCGTTCCTGGAAAACCTTGGGTATGCCTACGTCGAGGAAACAGACAACCCGGCTTATACGATGTTTCTTGGCTACTAGCGGTTAAGCGGAGGCAAATGGCCTGTGGGCGCCTGAGGCCACTTGCCGAGGCAGGTGTTGGGAATGTGGCGTATCCCGTACTTTATCGGGAAGTGAAGGTGTTTTCACTGGAAAGTTGTCGGCGAACCGTGGCAGAATCCTAGGGTACGTTGGCAATGTTACCGTTCGGGAATGGGGGGAAACGACGGTCTTGGGTGTGTTGGAAGCGTTGTCTTTAAAGAAAAGGAAAGATGTTGATGGAAATGGATCAACTGGCAGGTGTCAAGGTGATGGTCATCGACGACTCCAACACCATCCGGCGTAGCGCTGAAATTTTCTTGCTACAGGCAGGATGTGTGGTGATTTTGGCGGAAGACGGGTTTGATGCGCTGTCCAAAATCGCCGATCAAAAACCGGAACTGATTTTTGTTGACATCATGATGCCTCGGCTGGACGGCTATCAGACCTGTGCGTTACTGCGGCGTAATTCCAAGTTCAAGCACACACCGGTGGTCATGTTATCGTCAAAAGATGGGGTGTTTGACCGCGCACGCGGCAGAATGGTGGGGTCGGATTTGTACCTGACCAAACCATTTACCAAAGATGAATTGTTGAAAGCAGTTGCCACGTATGTGCAGCGACCGTAAGCTACAGAAAAGAGCACGACCAAGGGTTTTGAAAAACATCGTTTGGATATAAATAAAACTATGGCAAAGATTTTAATCGTCGATGATTCACCAACGGAACGGCATGTGCTGAGAGAGTATCTCGTTCAGGGCGGGCACGAAGTGTTTGAGAGTGACAATGGCGAAGATAGCCTTGTCAAAGCCAAGGAAATGAAACCGGATCTGGTGGTCATGGATGTGGTCATGCCCGGGATGAGCGGTTTTCAAGCCACCCGAACGCTACAGCGAACACCGGAAACCCAGAACATACCGGTAGTATTGTGCACGACTAAAGACAAGGAAACCGATCGCGTCTGGGGGCTGCGCCAAGGCGCTTGTGAGTACCTCACTAAACCGGTCCGCAAGGAAGAGTTGCTTGCCAGGATCGACGAATGCCTGAAACGCGGACGGTGACAACAAAATGAGTTTTTCGACACAAAAACCGCGCCCCGCCAAGCGCACCAATCTGCGAGCCTTCCAGAACGAACTGGTTTCGCGGATGATGGCGCCGGCAACGGTGGAAGGTGTTATGTCGCAGTTGGGGTTTTCGGCAGGCAATGAGCGCTGGTTATGCCATTTGAATCAAACGGAAGAAGTTTTGGTGTCACCGCCGATTACGCCGGTGCCTCTGACCCAACCGTGGTTTCTGGGACTGACCAATGTCCGCGGCAATTTGTACAGCGTGATCGATTTTTCGTTGTTTTTGGGCAAGGCGCCGGTAATTCACAATACAGAAGCGCGCTTGGTATTGCTTTCCCGCACCACTGGCGCCATTAACGCAGCGCTTCTGGTTCAACAGGTCTATGGTTTGCGCAGCGTCAAAGGTTTTGCGCCGACGGGACAGAGCGCGCAGGACAAAATGTGGAGCATCCAAAACTGGATGGATGCCGAAGGTAATGCTTGGCATGAAGTAGACTTGAACAAGCTGGCACAAGATTCTGAGTTCCAGCACATTGGACGTTAATAGGTCATTGATTTCTTGATTGATAAGAGAAGAAAGAGGCGGAGGGCGTATGGCACTTGAGAACCCCCTGGTAAAGAAAGTATCGATCCCGGCTATTCTGGCAAGAGGCGCCGTCGTATTGTTTGCGGTTTTGATCGCGCTGGCAGCCGTTGTTTTCATGCAATACCGCGAGATAGCGCAAGCCTCGCGCAATGCGGTGATGGCAACAGAAATGAGCGATGCGCTGCTCAAAATGACTTACGACCTGGAGCACTTGACAGCGTCTGGCGGCGACCAAGTACTGACACGCCTAGATCAGGATGCTCAAAAAGTAGGACAGACGCTGGCAGCACTGGCGGCCGGCGGAAACGTTCGTGGCCAGCGGCTGAAACCGACGCCAACGCCGGCAATCAACCGGATTCTGGGGCGGTTGCAGCAAGACTGGCAACCGGTCGAACGCGATCTGGACGCATTGCAATCGCAAAAAGACATGATTGTCCGGTTGGACGAAGCATACACGTTAATGACCGGCGCCAGCAACGAGGCGCCTTTCTCACAGGCGCAAGCCGTTGGCCAACAGGCGCTGCGTGATGGCGAGCCTGCTGCACAAGCAGAACTGGCGACACAGCTCGACGGAACCGTGCAGCGGCTATCGCGTAATACCGGCATTTTGTTGTCCAGCCCGAGCTTTGACGAAGCTGCGCTGACAAGATTAAGCGAAGATACGCTCTATTATCGCAGCCTGACAACTCGGTTATTGCGCGATCCGGGTTTGCGAGCGCAAACATCACGTCTTAAATTGGGAGAATTCCTGACAGCGGTAGAACCGTTCGAAACAGCGCTGGAAGCTGTTCTGGCAAACGCCAATAATCTGGCCGAATTTCTAGCCATCAAAGAACGCACACAAACAAAGACCGCCCAATCCATACGGGACGCTGTCGAGTTGGCGCAGGTCTATTCAACCCACGGCTTTTCACAAGGAGCGATCGTGGCCATCGGCTTTCTGGCGCTGGCAGTGGTCATCATCCTTTTGTACTTGGGGCGGGTTATCCTTCGCGAAACACGCGCCCAGATTCGGGCCAGCGAACAGGAAAACGTCCGCAACCAGGAAGCGATTCTGTTATTGCTCGACGAAACCTCTCAAGTGGCGGAGGGTGATCTGACGACGCGGGCGACGGTGAGCGAGGCGATCACCGGCGCCATTGCCGATGCTTTGAATTTCACGCTCGATGAAATGTCGTCCGTGATCCGCGGCATTAACCAAGCCGCCGACCAGGTGACGCAAGAGACTGAAAAAGCGCAAAAAATCTCCGAACAATTGTATATAGCATCGCAACAACAGAGCCAGGAAATTCGGGGATCGGCCAATACCGTGCTGAAAGTAGCGCAATCGATTGGTGAGGTCGCGCAATCGGCAACGCAATCGGCAAAAGTGGCGCAGCAATCACTGGAAGTGGCCGGCAAGGGTGGCGAAGCGGTGCGCAGCCAGATTGGCAACATGAGCAATATCCGTACCCAGATTCAGGAAACCGCCAAACGGATCAAACGGCTGGGCGAATCGTCGCTGGAAATCGGCGAAATCGTGGGCCTGATCTCCGACATTACCGAACAGACCAACGTGTTGGCGCTGAACGCGGCGATTCAGGCCGCTGCTGCCGGTGAGGCCGGTCG
>JAISPI010000045.1 GCA_031275075.1 Burkholderiales bacterium
CTGTTGCGGCAGGCGGTGACGCACCGCAGTCACAGCGCGTCGCACAATGAGCGGCTGGAGTTTGTCGGCGATGCGGTGTTGAACTGTGTGATCGCCCAGGCGCTTTTCGAACGCTTCCCTTCGCTGGATGAAGGAACATTGTCTCGGTCGCGTGCAGGTCTGGTTAACCGCGAGACGCTGGCGCGGCTGGCGCGCCAACTGGAACTGAACCGCTATCTGCTGTTGGGCGAAGGCGAATTGAAAAGCGGTGGCTCGCAACGGGCATCGATTTTGGCCGATGTGCTGGAAGCCTTGTTTGGAGCGGTGTTTCTGGATGGCGGATTCGCTGCGGCACAGCGGGTAATTGCCACGGTGTACGGCGAAACCTTGCAGGGGGCTGATCCGGAGCAATTGGGCAAAGATGCCAAGACGCGGTTGCAGGAATGGTTGCAGGCGCGGCGTTTGCCGCTTCCCGAATATACGGTGATGGAAATTCGCGGCGAAGCGCATTTACAACAATTCGTGGTCGAATGCCGTATTTCGCAACTTGATGTGACTGCGTGTGGTGAGGGGAACAACCGGCGGACGGCCGAACAACTGGCGGCGGATGCCGTCTGGCAGCAGTTGCATGCGTTACCCAAAGCCTCCAAATTACGCAAAGCGCCGGCCGGGAGAGGGACGTGAGCGAGCCTGTACCGCTTCCCGAAACGACGCGCTGTGGTTTTGTTGCGCTGATCGGGCGGCCCAGCGTCGGCAAATCGACCTTGCTCAACAGGCTTCTGGGCGCGAGGATCAGCATCACATCGTCGAAGCCGCAAACGACGCGATACCGGATCACTGGTGTTCTGACCGAGGGTACCAACCAGTTCGTTTTCGTGGACACCCCCGGTTTTCAAACGAAACACCGGTCGGCGCTCAATACCCGTCTGAACCAGACGGTACGTGACGCGCTGGCCGAGGTTGATGTGGTGGTGGCGTTGTTCGACGCGGCGCGTCATACCGACGCCGACGATTCGTTACTTTCTTTGCTGCCGCCGGACAAGCCGGTGGTGGCGGTGCTGAACAAAGTCGATTTGCTGGCCGACAAAACAGTATTACTGCCGCGGCTCGATGCCTTGTCAAAGCGCTTCCCATTCGCGGCGTTGATCCCGCTGTCGGCGGAAAAAGGCCTCCAGCTCGACGCACTCAAGGCCGAAATGGCGAAGCATCTGCCGGTTGCGCCGTGGCTGTATCAGCAGGATGAACTGACGGATCGCGATGAACGTTTTCTGGCAGCAGAATTCCTTCGCGAAAAAATTTTCCGGCTGTTGGGGGATGAAATTCCTTATTCGACGCATGTCGTTGTGGAAACTTTCGAACAAGAAGGTGAACAGGAGCATGCATTGCGCCGGATTCAGGCGCGTGTTTACGTCGAGCGCGACAGTCAGCGGGCAATTTTGCTGGGACATCAGGGGCAAACAATGAAACGCATCGCTTCCGAAGCCCGGCAGGAGATGGAGAGGCTTTTTGGCGGCAAGGTGTATTTGGTAGTGCTTGTACAGGTGAAACCGGGGTGGAGGGATGATGTTCGTTCTTTGCAACGTTTGGGGCTGTAGTCGCTGATGCCAACGCCCGAAACCTTGCCGCGCGGGCCGTTGATGTGCGGGATCGAAGGCACAACGCTGACCGGCGATGACCGTCGGCGCTTATGTGATCCACGGGTGGGCGGTGTAATCCTGTTCGCGCGCAATGTCGAAACGCCGGGACAATTAATTGCGCTGTGCGATGAAATACGAGCGTTGCGGTCACCGCCACTGGTGATCGGTGTCGATCAGGAAGGCGGACGGGTGCAACGGTTGCGCGGAAAAGGGTTCATCGATATTCCGCCAATGCGCCACTTGGGCGAGCGTTTTGCCGAAGCGCCGGAGGCGGCGGAACAGGAAGCGCAGCGCTGGGGAACGTTAATCGGCGGAGGACTCCGCTGTTTTCGTGTCGATTTCAGCTTTACGCCGGTGCTCGATCTCGATTACGGCAGGAGCGCAGTGATCGGCGACCGTGCTTTTGCCGCTTCGCCGGAAACGGTGGCGCGGTTGGCCGGTGCGTTGCGGCACGGGTTGAACACAACAGGGTGCGCGGCGGTCGGCAAACATTTCCCCGGTCATGGCTGGGTTGAAGCCGATTCGCATCATGAAATGCCGGTCGATACCCGGACGATGGATGCCATCGAACCTGATCTCGCGCCGTATCGGGCGCTGATCGCCGACGGGCTGGAAAGCGTGATGATGGCGCATGTTAAATACCCGGCGCTCGATCCGCTGCCGGCGGGATATTCGTCATTCTGGGTACGGGACGTGTTGCGTGGGCAGTTGGGTTTCGACGGCTTGGTGTTTTCCGACGACCTCGGCATGGCCGGGGCGGCGCTGACCGATGGTGACGACGGCTGGGCGGCGCGTGCCGACGCGGCGCTGGCGGCAGGTTGCGATGTTGTGCTGGCCTGCAACGATTTTGCCGCGATCGACAACATGCTGACACGCTGGACGCCATCGCTTGATACGGAACGGTCAATCGCGCTGGCGCGGCGCTGGCAGGCGATGGTTGGCCGGTTTCATCAGGCGGGTGGCGGAGTCACGGCATTCGTCGATGCGCCGATTATTTTCTGAAGGCGAGAGCGCTAAACCTTGCCACGTTTCTTCAATGTATCTCTATTGTTGCAACATGCCATAAAACAGCGTAGAGTATAAACATTGTTGAGACACTAGGCGAAAGGATGCTTCCAATGCAGGTGATGGTCAAAAAATGGGGCAATAGCGCAGCGGTACGCATTCCGGCAGCGGTGATGGCGGCGACGGGATTATGTCTGGATGAGCCGGTAGACGTACGCGAGAAAAATGGTCGTATCGTGATTGAACCCATACGAAAAGACGATCTCGCCACGCTGATTGCCGGCATTACTCCGGAGAATGTTCACGGTGAAGTGACTTTCGGTTCGGCTGTTGGCAAGGAAAGATTTTAATGAGCGTAAGCAGGCGCTACGTCCCCGACGCGGGAGATATTGTCTGGCTGCAATTCAATCCACAAGCCGGACATGAGCAGTCGGGCTATCGTCCGGCAGTGGTGTTGAGTCCGGCGAACTACAATGACCGAGCTGGCCTGATAGTATGTTGTCCGATGACGACTCAGATCAAAGGGTACCCGTTCGAGGTTTTGATCGGCGGTAAAAAATCTGCCGCCGTCTTGGCCGACCAAGTGAAAAGTCTGGATTGGCGAGTACGCTTGGCAAAATTCAAAGGCAAGGTGTCGCCAGCAGAGTTGGCGGAGATCCGACGCAAAGCGACGGTACTGATCGGCGCAGGAGAAAATTGATCTCCGTTACACCTACGACTTTTTCAGGTTTTTGAGAGGTTAAACAGTTCATTTATCAAAATGACACACGAAGGAAAAACCATGACGGATCAAACAACGACAGCGCGGCTGATTGACGGCAAGGCGATTGCCGCGCAGGTGGTGGAAGAAGTGCGCGAGGCAGTGGCGCAACGCAATGCGCAAGGACTGCCGCTTCCGGGGCTGGCCGTGGTCTGCGTCGGTGACGATCCTGCCTCGGCGGTCTATGTACGCAACAAACGGCGGACGACCGAATCGACCGGGATGAAGTCGTTTTCGTACGATTTGCCTGCCGACTGCCCCGAAAAAACGCTGTTGGCGCTGATCGATGAGTTGAACGCAAACGCTGAGGTACACGGCATTCTCGTGCAGTTGCCGCTGCCGGCGCAAATCAACGCCGAGCGGGTGATCGAGCGCATCGACCCGAAAAAAGATGTCGATGGTTTTCACCCGTACAACATCGGCCGGCTGGTGCTCAAGATGCCGACGTTGCGCCCATGTACGCCTTACGGTTGCATGCGGCTGCTACGCGAAACCGGCGAGGACTTGGTCGGCAAACATGCCGTTATCGTCGGGCAATCGAACATTGTCGGTCGGCCGATGGCGCTGGAATTGCTAATGGCACGCTGTACGATCACCGTTTGCCACTCGAAAACTTACGATTTGCCGAAATTGATCGGTCAGGCCGACATCGTCGTTGCCGGGATCGGCAAACCGCGTTTTGTCGAAGGCGGCTGGCTCAAATCCGGCGCGATCGTGCTCGATGTTGGTATCAACCGGTTGGCGGACGGCAAGCTGTGCGGCGATGTCGATTTTGAAACGGCGAGCCGCCGCGCTTCTTGGATCACGCCCGTGCCGGGCGGTGTCGGGCCGATGACAATTGCGACACTGTTGGCCAACACGCTGGAAGCAGCGCGTTGGCAGGAAACAACCCATCAGGAGTGAAGGATCGCCAAGAGTGTCGGGTTTGTGTCCGAAGTGAGAAGAAGGGCAACAGCAAGCGTCCCGGAATCCGCGATCACTCGACCGATCCCTGCTATGATGACATTTCGTTTTCCCGGGACTTCAAAAAGAAATGAAAACGCGCTCAGTGTGCGTTTTCTGTGATGGTGGACAATGATGACGGCAGGGATGGTTCAATTTCTTGGGGCGTGTTGGCGTAACGGCATCGGACGCGTGGTGTTACCGGGGCTGATCGTGCTGCTGGCTGCGCTGCCGGTGATGGCGCAAGGCCGGAACAACAGCGATGAAGTCACGCTTAATTTCGTCAACGCTGACATTGAAGCCGTCGTTCGCACCGTCTCCGAAATCACGGGTCGCAATTTCATCATCGACCCAAAAGTCAAAGGCACCATCAACATCATCTCGACGCAACCGGTTTCGCGCGAGCTGGTGTACCCGACGCTGTTATCGACATTGCGTCTGCACGGCATCACTGCGGTCGAAGGCGATGGCGTTGTCCGCATCGTGCCAGAAACCGACGCCAAGCAATACGGCGGTTCGGGGAAAGCAGGCGGCGACCAGTTGATTACCAAAGTAATTCCGCTGCGTTACGAATCGGCAACGCCGATGGTCGGCATCCTGCGACCGCTGGTGTCGCCGAACAATTCGGTGCTGGCGTTTCCCGGAAGCAATGCGCTGGTGATTACCGATTACGCTGAAAACATGAAACGGCTCGAGCGGGTCATCGCTTCGCTCGACCAGCCGCCTGCCGGCGAACCGCTGATGGTTCAACTTAAAAACGCCTCGGCGCTCGATATGGTACCGATGCTGAACAAACTGTTTGTTGAAGGAGCAACAGTCAACGCTGGAATACCCGGCGGTGATGCGATGCAGAGGGTCGCGCTGGTGGCCGATCCGCGCTCGAACAGCGTGTTGATCCGTTCCGACAATCCGGGCCGCGCCGAGCGGGTGCGCGAATTCATCGAAAAACTCGATGTGCCTGGCCGACCCGAGGGCAATATCTTTATCATTTACCTGAAAAACGCGGACGCTCAAAGCGTTGCGCAGACGTTGCAGGGATTGTTGACCGGCAACAGCGCCAGCACGACGACAAACATTGCCAGACCAGCGATGCCTAATTTGGGCGCATCATCGGCAACCTCGCTTTCCGCCAACACCGCCGGTGCGATGACCAGCATCGAACCGTTGCCGTTCGCGCCGCAGCAGGAAGGCGGCGTAACCTTTTCCGCCAACGGTATCACCGTACAGGCTGACACAGCGACCAACTCAATCGTGGTGATGGCGCCGGAGCCGGTGTACAACACGATTCGCTCTGTTGTTGAAAAGCTCGATGTGCCGCGCGCGCAAGTGTTCGTCGAAGCGTTAATCGTCGAAGTCGATGCCGACAAGGCAGCGGAGTTCGGGATTCAGTGGAATTTTTTGTCCGACAAATCGGGAACACGTCCTATCGGCGGCACCAATTTCGGAGGCCGCGGCAGTGGGCAAAACATTCTCGATCTCACCCGAAATCCTCTCGGTGCCGGACCGGGGCTGAATATCGGTATTGTCGATGGAAGAAGTTTTTATATCCCCGGAATCGGGTACGTTACCAACATTGGTTTTCTCGCTCGGGCGCTGGAAACACAAGTTAAAGCTAACATTCTTTCGACACCGACGCTATTGACGCTCGACAATCAGGAAGCGCGAATCATGGTTGGCCAGAACGTGCCTATTTTGTCCGGCAGATATTCAACGACCGGAAGTACCAGCACGGTGGAGCCGTTTCAGACATTTGACCGCCAAGATGTAGGGCTGATGTTGCGGATCAAGCCGCAGATCACAGAGGGTGGTACGGTACGGATGAATATTTATCAAGAAGTCTCGCGCGTGATGCCGACGACGGACAGTAGTGGACTGGCGATCTCTAAGCGTTATCTTGAATCAGCGGTAGCAGTTGACGATTCACAAATCGTCGTGCTTGGCGGGCTGGTCGAAGACCGGATGGAAGATGGTTCGGACAGCGTGCCGATACTGGGCGACATTCCGATCCTCGGTCATCTGTTCCGTTACGATGCGCGTAGTCGCAAGAAAAGCAATCTTCTGATCTTCCTGAAACCGACGATTGTCCGTTCATCTGCCGACAGTCTTCAGTACACGACCGAGCGTTACCGTTATCTAATGGGTGAGCAAAAAAATCTGGCGCCGCAGGAACGTTTCTTCTGGACCGATCCGACAATTCCCGAATTACTGCCGCAGGCGTTGTTGCCTGGGAGTGAAAAACCATTGCCGGTACCGCCGCGCGGTGAGCCGTTGCCGTCTGGCGCGATGCTGATTTCAACGCAACCGTTTCTGCCGGGACGGACGTGGTTGAATCCCCAACCGGCTGTGACATCGCCCTGATAGGTTTTTAAGTCCTTCCCTTCAAGGGTTGGGTAGGGATATGGGGTTCGCTAACGAGGGATATCAACTTTCTTTGTGTTCTATACGTTCTTTGCGGTTAATTTATTAGTTTATGCACACGCCCCCCGTCCCGAAAATTCCCTATCCCTTCGCTAAGTCGCAAGGCGTTTTACCTTGGCGCGAGTCGGGCACGGCGCTGACCGTACTGATTCGTCCGGGCGCAAGCGTTGAAGCGTTGCAGGAAGTACGGCGCGTTTACAAGAAGCCGGTCACGATTGAAGAAACCGACGCGCAGCGTTTCAACGAGGCGCTGGCAAAAGCGTACAACGTCGGCTCGGAAGCCGGCGCGCTGAATGAAGAGCTGGCGCGCGATACCGATCTCTCGCAACTTTTGCAGGAGATGCCGGCGACCGAAGACTTGCTCGACGATAGCGCCGAAGCGCCTGTGATCCGAATGATTAACGCGCTGCTGTTGCAGGCGTTGCGTGAGCAGGCGTCCGATCTGCACTTCGAGCCTTACGAAACACGCTCAGTCGTTCGTTTTCGGCTGGATGGTGTTTTGCGTGATGTGATCGAGCCGCCGCGCGCGTTGCATGCGGCGCTGGTATCGCGACTTAAAATCATGGCGAGCCTCGACATTGCCGAAAAACGGTTGCCGCAAGACGGGCGGATCACGCTGCGGCTTGGCGGCAAAAGTGTTGATGTGCGCGTTTCAACATTGCCGACAGGACACGGGGAGCGCGTTGTTCTGCGTTTGCTCGACAAAGAAGCAGCGCGGCTCGACTTGTCGGCGCTCGGCATGGGCGATGCGTTGCTGGCTGACGTTGACCGCATCATCCGTGAGCCGCACGGCATCCTGTTGGTAACGGGGCCAACGGGTTCCGGCAAAACGACGACACTGTATGCAGCGTTATCGCGCTTGGAACGCGGTCGCGTCAACCTAATGACCGTCGAAGACCCGATCGAGTATGCGCTCGACGGTGTGGCGCAAACGCAGGTCAATCCGCGCATCGAACTGTCGTTCGCGCGGGCGTTGCGTTCGATTTTGCGGCAAGACCCGGACGTGATCATGATCGGCGAAATCCGCGATCTCGAAACCGCGCAAATTGCCGTACAGGCGTCGTTGACAGGGCATCTGGTGCTGGCGACATTGCACACCAACGACGCGCCGAGCGCCGCGACGCGGTTAACCGACATGGGCATCGAGCCGTATCTGCTGGCGTCGAGTCTGCTTGGTGTATTAGCGCAACGGCTGGTGCGTGTGTTGTGTCCGCATTGCAGGAAAGCTGCCGAACCGAACGACGGCGAAAAACACTTGTTACAGCAAATGGGTTTGATACCGCCGGATCGGTTGTACACATCGACGGGTTGCGAGAAGTGTAACCATAGCGGCTATCGTGGCCGTACTGGTATTTACGAACTGCTGCAAGTGAATGAAGCCATGCGCAAGCTGATCCACGAAGGCGCTTCTGAAGACGCATTACGCGCCCACGCAGCGCAGGGGGGGATGGCTTCGTTGCGTCAGGACGGCGTGCGCTGGTTGCGCGACGGCACGACATCGCTGGCGGAATTGGTGCGCGTGACGCGCTCGTAGAGCGGAAATGTACACAATTTTGCATAAATGCATTTTTCTCCCCTCTTCCTTAATCCCTCTCCCGCTTGCGGGAGAGGGGAAGAAAAGAGGGGGCTTCCTCCAATCGCTTTCGCCGAAACGGCGGAAAACAGAAAGATCAAGGAACAGCGTCATTGCGAGGGCAACAGCCCGAAGCAATCCAGAAAGTTTTGCGCGTTCAAACACCACTGGATTGCTTCGTTACTTCGTTCCTCGCAATGACGAAATAAATTCCCCTCGCCCGCAAGCGGGAGAGGGGTGGGGGAGAGGGTAGAACGGATGCCTCGCTTTCAATGGGAAGCCGTCGATGTACAAGGCCGGGTTTCACGCGGCGCCCGTGAGGCCGAAAACGCGCGTGCGCTACGGCAAGCCTTGCAAAGCGAAGGATTGACACCGACGGCGGTTGAAGAAACCGCCGATACCTCAGCGGTGCTGTCGTGGACGCGTTTGCCACCACAACAAGTATCGTTGTTGACGCGGCAACTGGCGACGCTGGTGTATTCCGGCTTGCCGTTACATCAGGCATTGCAGGCCGTCACCGATCAAACCGACGACAAGCGCGTCCGTGCCATCGTGACGGCGCTGGCGCAACATGTGGCGGGCGGCGAGAGTTTTTCGGCGGCGCTGGCGCATTACCCGCGCACCTTCTCACCGCTGTACCGCGGGTTGGTGGCGGCGGGTGTCGAAAGCGGTTTGCTTCCGGAAGTGTTGCAGCGTCTGGCCGATTACCTTGATGCGCGGTTGGCGCTCAAGCAAAAATTTGTGATGGCGCTGATTTATCCGGCGCTGGTGACGGTCATCGCGCTGGCGGTGATTGTTGTGTTGCTGACCTACGTTGTGCCGCAAGTGGTTGCGGTGTACGAACACAGCCGCCAAACGCTGCCGCTGCTGACCCGAGCATTGATTCAAACGTCCGGCTTTCTTCGTGCCACCGGTGTGTACTGGCTGATCGGTGGCGTTATGCTGTTTCTTGCGGCGGGGCTGGCTTACCGCCGCCGGGAAATCCGCGAGAGCGTCCATCGCTTTTTGCTCAAAGTGCCCGGTCTCGGACGCTTGCTGCAAAGCCTGGAAACCGCGCGTTTCGCCAGTACGCTGGCGATTCTTGTCGGTAGCGGCGCGCCTTTATTGCGCGGGCTGGAAACGGCGGCTGGCGTGCTGAACCTGCTGCCGATCCGGCAAGCGGTACAAAACGCAGTCGGCCATGTACGCGAAGGCGTGGCGCTGGCGCGGGCGCTGAAGGAAAGCGGAGTGTTCCCGCCGATTTTGATCCACCTTGTCGCCAACGGCGAAGCCACCGGCAAACTTGCCGAAATGCTCGAACGCGCCGCCGGTGAACTGGAACGAGAAGCCGAACGGCGGCTCGCCTGGATCGCGGCGCTGGTGCAGCCGGTATTGATCGTGCTGATGGGCGGCCTCGTGCTGGTACTTGTACTGGCGATCATGATGCCGATTGTGTCGATGAATCAGTTGATTCGGTGACGCCGCTGTTCCCATAATATAAGGAGTTAGCGCGATGAAGATGAGAGGGGTGATATTAATGGCATTGTGCGTATCATTGACGGGGTGCGCAACAACGGGAGAGTCGGTGAGTGAATACACTCTTCAGAAGAACAATATGGCAGAAGCCGACATTTTGGCATGGATACAACTAGATAATAAAAAACGCTGGGGTGGCGAAGGAATTGTTCTTGTTGGGAAAAGAGGAAGATCGCATGGGGCGCTGAAAAGTTCTTCTGGCAATCCCCTACCTTGGCCAAAACGTATAGCTGTACGCTGGGAATTGAAAGGCATTGAAGGGATACGCGAGCAAGAGATGGACTCGCCGGCGTACCCTTTGAGACCCGACGGCACGTTGTCTACTTATCCTCATTTGTATCTGGTTCTTTTTGAGGACAGGGTTCTGACGTTTAGTTCAAACGGAGGGCTTGACCGTAAAATTGAAGACATGGCAAAGATCGAATACGAAGCAGCCCGTGCAGCGGGTGTTCCCGGAGCGCGTATAGTCGCGTCACAAGAAGAAGAAAAAAAGCTGGTTTCGGAAGAACGCCGTCCGCAACCGAACGTCAAGACAGACGTTGATAACGAAAAAAACTTGCCGCCGTTTCCGACCTGCAAGGATGTTGACGATTGCGTTCGCCTTGCCGTATTGGAGAACA
>JAISPI010000048.1 GCA_031275075.1 Burkholderiales bacterium
TCGGTCAGCAACGGCAATTTCAGCGCAGCAGCAACATGATGAGCAAGCTCCTGCGCTTGGTTGAAGCCGCGTTCGATTTGCCGTGCTGCCGACAGCGGTATGGCGATGATGTGTGTCGGAGGTTCCTGAAAAACGGGAGACGGGCGATCCGACGCTTGACGGTAAGCATCGACCACCAATTGCGCCAGCGGCGCAGTCAATGCCAGCCGATGGCCGTATTTGAAATCCTGCAACAACCGATCAAGCGGAAACGTATAACGGCAGGCAGCAAGTGTTGCGTCAAAGGGGGGCGGATGGTTCAGGCAAGCGCCGCATAGCGCGCTCGCTGGCGAAGGCAGCGGCGCGGCGCAGCGCACACAACTTTTTTCAATACGCGGCAACGTTGTATCGCAGGCGCGGCACCAAGCGCCGCGCTGCGCCTGCTGGCCGCACGACACACAGCGCATCGGGAAACAAGCGTTGAGCACGGCGTGCCAAAATCTTCGTTGCGTCATGGGTGATTGTGGGGCGGCAGCAACAGCCAGAGAAGTGGTATTGTACCGGTTGTTTCTTCATGGGCTTTTGTGTGACAAATGCCGGGCTTCCGCGTAGAATCAATATTCCATTGATGTCAACAACACAAAGGATCGGGAAATTCTTATGGAGTGTTCCGTTTGCGGTCAGGTCAATACCGATAATGCGTCGGTTTGTCTTTCATGTGGCCAACCGTTGTATATGGGCGGCGCTTCGATTGATACCACGCGCGCCGGAGATAAGAGCCGCATGGTGATTGCTGGAAATATTGATTTCCCTTTGCCGCCACCCCCAAGCCCCTCTTCCTCACAACCGCCGAAGCCACCGTTGCCGAAGGCTGAAGGTGGGATGCTGGAAACACCAGAGAAAGAAGCTCTTTCACAAACGGCAGCCGTTGCCGATGCGAATCCGATTCCGGCAAAACCGCTGTATCTACCACCCTCTACGCCTTCTCCTTTGCTCAACGTGCCGACGTTGGCTGTGCCGATGGGACGTCCTGCGCACATGATTTATGCCGGGTTCTGGTACCGTTTTCTGGCATGGCTTATTGATATCGTTATTCTTGGCACTGTGCAAGGCATATTGGCCGCCGTTGTTCTGATGACATCCGCCGCTTTCGTTTTCCGCGGCAGCCATTTTTCCGACCCTTCGTTATGGCTTTTCATCGGCGCATACGGCGTAATATTTCTTATCAACGCCATTTTGTCGTTGTTGTATTTCGCTTGGAGTGAAAGTTCGCATTGGCAAGGCACGCTCGGGAAACTGGCGATTGGATTAAAAGTCACCGACGCCGACGGTGACCGCATTTCTTTTCTACGCGCACTGAGCCGGTATTTCGCGCACATCATCACCAACATGACGTTCGGCATCGGCTATCTTCTTAATGTATTCACCTCACGTCAACAAACCCTGCATGACCTGGTTGCCGGTACGCTGGTTGTGTACAAGGAAGTCACGCCCACCGATTTGACCAACAACCCGGCGGTGCCCGCACGAGGCTCGCAAAAAGCATTGGTGTTGCTGGTCTGGATCATGAGTCTCATGTTTTTGATGACCGTCATACTGGTCGGGCAATCTCTGGTGGAAATGCCGAAGTACCAAACCTCCGAAACCTCCTTCAAAATGTACGAAGCGGAGAGACTGGGCTCTCAGGCAACGGTGGCAGCTTCCGATTATTGGGAAAATCACGGGCGCTTCCCGCTGACTTTGGAAGCTGCCGATTTTCGCCAAACATCGACACAAGTGCGTCGAATCTGGATCGACGCCGAGAGTGGCGTTATCCACTTGGAACTGGGGTTTTCTCCGTTTCGAAAGAAAACGCTGCTCTTCGTCCCCGAGTCCGACAAGGACGGCGATCTGATCTGGCGCTGTCGCAGCGACGACATTGATCCGCAGTATTTACCCGAACATTGCCGATAAATACCCAACAGCGATATTGTTTGGGATGTTCCCGTACCGGCGGGTGGCAAGAGTACGCTGACGTACCGGGTACGCACTGAATGGTAGAAGAAACAGCGCCGCAGGAATCCGTCAAAAAAAGACATCGATTGATTTTGCAAGTTGTGACGCGGTGTCGTCACCACACAAGATGTACCAAAAACGAAATCCAAGCGTTTCGGAGACAAAACGCATATGTTGCGCTTGTTCTCGGCATACTCGCCACGGTCATTTTCAGCCTGCTTGAGCCAACACCGATAGCCGGCATGAAAACAGCATTTAAGAACGTCGAAATGGCGATGAAAAAAACGTAGCGCCGTATTGATATCGCAATATCAATACGGCGAACCCCGCTCGATCAACTCAACTTTGTAACCATCGGGGTCTTCGAGGAACGCAATAATGGTTTTGCCGCCCATCACTGGCCCCGCTTCGCGCACAACTTTGGCGCCTCCGGTGCGAGCCGCCTCGCAAGTCGCCTTGGCGTTCTCAACTTCGATCGCAATGTGGCCGTAAGCGTTGCCAAGATCGTAGCGGTCAGTACCATAGTTATAAGTCAACTCCAATACGGCTTCCTCAGCTTCATCGCCATAACCCAGATAGACGAGCGTGTATTTCTGTTCCGGACGGTCGACGGTACGCAGAACACGCATGCCCAGCGCTTCGGTGTAAAACCTTTGTGCCCGCGCCAAATCGCCAGTACGCAACATCGTGTGTAGAATTCTCATGTTTTTTCTCGGATAAGACGATGGTCAAAGGATACCTGAAAATAGCTGCGCTGAAATGTGGTCGTTATGGCTGAGTGGGCGGCGCTTGCCGGGCTGTTCAGTTCGGCTTTTTTATCGGCAACGTTGCTGCCCGGTCAGTCCGAGTTGGCGTTGTTGGCTGTTTTGTATTTCATGCCGACATGGGTCGTCACTGCGATTGTCGTCGCCACCATCGGAAACACGCTGGGCGGCATGACGTCATACATTATCGGTCGCTTTTTCTCACACAAAGTCACGCGCCCGATTCCTCCGCTGTTGCAGCGTTATGGCGTCTGGGCCTTGTTGTTGTCGTGGGTGCCGGTAATCGGCGATGCGCTGTGTGTGGCGTCGGGTGTCTTGCGGCATACGTGGTGGCAAGCAGTGCTGGCGCTGGCCGTTGGCAAGGGAGCACGTTATATAGCAGTGGCGTGGGCGTTTCTATATATCCCGTAAAAACACGGCCAGACGCCGAATGCAGACGTCCTGCGGTAGAATAACCAATTTCGCAACAGGTTTTGCGCATCATGACCGAGCTTTTGTATATCCCTCCGTCCGACGAAGCAACGGGGTCGGGAACACCCCGGCTCCGCGAGATCCCGTACAACTATACCTCGTTCTCCGACCGTGAAATCGTTATCCGTTTGCTCGGCGCCCCGATGTGGGCTGTGCTTGATCAGTTACGGCTTGAGCGGCGTACCGGCCGGTCGGCGCGGATGTTGTTTGAAGTGCTGGGCGACATCTGGGTCGTGTGCCGCAACCCATACCTTCAAGATGACTTGCTCGACAATCCGAAGCGACGGACGCTGTTGGTTGAAGCGATGCATCACCGGCTGCACGAAATCGAAAAACGAAGGAAGGCGAATTTTGCTTCGGCGCCGGAACGTGCCGAGAAGGTCGCTCAACTGGTCGAGGCCGCGCGTGGCGCCGTTGACGCATTTGCGCATTGGTTCCCGCGCACACAAGAATTGCGACGGCGTATCGTGCGTGAACTGTCGCGGCACACGCACAAGGACAACATTGCATTCGATGGGCTGGCGCGTGCCGCTCACGTCACGGACGCCACCGACTGGCGCATTGAATATCCGGTGGCCGTACTGTATCCCGACAACGAGGAGGAAATTCGTGGGCTGGTGCAGGGCTGCATCAAGCTGGGATTGACGATTATTCCGCGCGGTGGCGGTACCGGCTATACCGGCAGCGGCATTCCGTTGACAACGAACGCAGTCGTGATCAATACCGAAAAGCTCGACCAACTGTCCGCGGTTGAGCCGGTGGTGTTGCCGGGTCATACTGAACCGACACCGACATTCGCTGCCGGCGCTGGAGTGGTCACGCGGAAAGTGATGAATGCAGCAGCAGCGGCAGGGTTGGTGTTTGCTGTTGATCCAACTTCGGCGGACGCTTCTTGTATCGGCGGTAATATTGCGATGAACGCCGGCGGCAAGAAGGCGGTGTTGTGGGGTACGGCGCTCGACAATTTGGTGTCGTGGCGCATGGTAACGCCCGATGCGCAATGGTTGGAAGTCACCCGGATCAATCACAACCTCGGCAAAATCCATGACGCCGAAGAGGCCGTATTTGAGTTGAACTGGTTTAACCCCGGCAGTGAGACCGTGCAGCGCAGCGAAACGTTGCGTATTTCCGGAAGCGCCTTCCGCAAAGCCGGACTGGGTAAGGACGTTACCGATAAATACCTGTACGGCTTGCCAGGCATCCAGAAAGAAGGTTGCGACGGCATCATTACTTCGGCGCGCTTTGTGCTCTACAAAATGCCGCCAGTGACGCAAACCATTTGTCTTGAATTCTTCGGGTTGGCCCAACATTCGACACCCGCCATTGTTGAGGTCAAGCGCTATCTCGACACGCAACCGCATGGCGTGCGGCTTGCTGGACTCGAGCACATGGATGAACGCTACACCAAAGCAGTGAAATACGCGACGAAAGCGCAGAACCGTGGTCGCCCGACGATGGTATTGATCGGCGATATCGTCGGCGATAACGACAACGCCGTATCACAGGTGGCCGAAGAAGTGGTGCGCATCGCCAAAGCGCGCGACGGTGAGGCATTCATTGCCACCAGCGCCGAAGAGCGTCACCGCTTTTGGATCGAACGCTCACGCACGGCAGCCATCGCCAAACACACCAACGCTTTCAAGCTCAACGAAGACGTGGTGATCCCGCTCGAACGGCTTGGTGATTACACCGACGGCGTCGAGCGGATCAATATCGAGTACTCGCTGCACAACAAACTCAAACTGTGTGATGCGCTGTTGATTTTTTTCAACGATCCGTCGTTGCCGTTGATTTTCGGCGACCGGCCCGAACTGAAGCCGACCGACACACTGCTTGAGGAAAAACTTGGAGAAGCACGTTTGCTGGTGAAACAAGTGCGCGCTCGTTGGCAAGATTTAACCGACCGGCTGGACGAAACTTTTCGCGCGCTTCAAGATCATTCTGAAAGCGCTTCATGGAAAAAAGAGCTGCGCAACCCATTGCAGGATTTGTTTTCGGGATTGGTGTTGGCGCCATTGATGGCGCGCTGCAAAGAGCTTCACGCACAAGTGTTGCGCAGCCGCGTGTTTGTCGCGTTGCATATGCATGCCGGTGACGGCAATGTGCATACCAATATTCCAGTCAATTCCGACGATTATGAAATGCTGCAACAGGGCAATGCGGCGGTGTCGCGCATTATCGCGCTGGCCAAAGCTCTGGGCGGTGTTGTTTCGGGTGAACACGGTATTGGTATCACCAAGCTCGAATTCATGAGCGATGAAGCGTTAAAGCCTTTTGCCGATTACAAGGAAAAGATCGACCCCAATGGGCATTTCAACGCAGGCAAGCTGCTGCGCTCTGCCGACCTTCCTGCCGATTTGACCAATGCCTACACGCCGAGTTTTTCATTGATCGGCCACGAGAGCCTGATTCTCGAACAAAGTGATATCGGCACCATCGCTCGCACGATCAAGGATTGTCTGCGTTGCGGAAAATGCAAACCGGTGTGTTCCACGCATGTGCCACGCGCCAATCTGCTTTATTCGCCACGCAACAAAATTCTGGGTGTGTCACTATTGACCGAGGCGTTTCTCTATGAAGAACAAACGCGGCGGGGCGTCTCTTTGCGCCATTTCGATGAAACCTATGATGTGGCGTATCACTGCACCGTTTGCCACAAATGTCTGAACCCCTGTCCAGTTGATATCGATTTCGGCAATGTGTCGATCGCCATGCGCAACTTTTTGCGCAAAGAAAAGAAAAAACCGTTCAATCCGGGCGCGGCGCTGGGAATGATGTTTCTTAATCTGCATAAACCGCTGGCGATCAAGATATTCAAGCATGTTGTTATCGACCTCGGCTATCGATTGCAGCGCGTCGCCAATCTGCTGGCGCGCCGTACCGGCCTTCCGCAGCGACAAACGAAGCGGCCGCCGGCAACCGTCGGCAATCCGCCGCTCAAAGAACAGGTGATTCATTTCATCAACAAACCAATGCCGAGCAATGTGCCTTTGAGGACAGCCCGGGCGTTGCTCGACATTGAAGACGCTGCCGTAGTGCCAATCCTCCGTGATCCGCGCAAAGTAAACAGCGACGCCGAAGCCGTGTTTTATTTTCCCGGCTGCGGCTCTGAACGGTTGTTCTCTCAAACGGCGTTGGCGACGCAGGCAATGCTTTACGAACTCGGCGTGCAATGCGTGCTGCCACCCGGTTATTTGTGTTGCGGTTATCCGCAGATCGCCGCCGGCGACGAAGACAAAGGGCAGGCGATGGTAATGCGCAATCGGGTGCTTTTCCACCGGATGGCCAATACGCTGAACTACCTCGACATCAAGACCGTGCTGGTGTCGTGCGGTACGTGTCTGCATGAGCTACAACATTACGGCTTTGACCAAATTTTTCCTGGCAGTCGGATGCTCGATATTCACGAATATCTTTTCGAAAAAGGCGTGCGGCTCGAGGGCGTTGAAGACACGCGCTACCTTTACCACGACCCGTGTCATTCCCCGATGAAAACGCACAAGCCGATGACCGTCGTGCGTGGACTGATAAGCGACAGCGTTATGCTGAACGACCGTTGTTGCGGCGAATCTGGAACGTTGTCGATAACCCGCCCCGACGTGTCAACACAAGTGCGTTTTCGCAAAGAAGAAGAATTACGCAAAGATACGAAGCAAGTGCGTCTTGACGGTTTCAAAGGATCGGTCAAAGTATTGACCTCGTGTCCCTCCTGTCTTCAAGGATTGTCGCGCTACAACCGGGACGTGAAAACCAAAACCGATTACGT
>JAISPI010000143.1 GCA_031275075.1 Burkholderiales bacterium
GGGGGTTACCCGCTGGAACCTAAATCCAGTGCGTCTACCAATTCCGCCACTTTCGCGGTCGCCGGCGAAGCCAATAAGTATAGCGGAAACCGGGTTTTTTCGCTATCTGGGGAGCGGGACGCCTCTTGGAGGGTAAGCCTTTTAACCCCGACAACTTTGAGAGAAGACAACCGCATGAAATACGGTTATCATAGAATGGAACTTACATGTTTGCCTTGGCCTTGCGTACTACACCCGATTCCATGAACCGATGCGTACAATCGTCCTCGTTATCAGCCTGATAGGCACTCTCTTTTTTGGCGGTGTGGCCGCGCTGTCTTGGCTTAATCCGCTGTATATCGAACGCGCAGCGCGTGAGTTGGTTCGCATTGAAGTCGAGCGCAGGGTAGGTGAGAAGATCGATACCTTATCCAACACAAAAATCATTGGCTTGGCTAGGCGCACGCTGGAGAAAACCAACGTCGATCTTGAGCGCGCGGAACAGGCTCTGCGTGACGAAGTGCCGCGTCGCGTAGCCGATGCGATCGCCGACCTGCTCGACGCTGATTGCGAATGTCGCCAGCGGTTGCGTACCTATATGCAACAAGCGCAGACCGAACATATCAGTTCGCTAGCCGAAGCGAAGAGCAAACTGTTGGGCTGGATCGAGTCAGCTTACGCCAATGTTACCCAAAGCCTGTTGCGCGAGTTGCGCATCGTGTGCTTTTCGAATGCTTTTGCTTTCGCTTTATTGGGCATCGTGACTCTTGTCCGTCGGCGCGCAACGCTGCAACTGGCGCTTCCGGCTCTCGTGTTGGTAGGAGCCGTATTCATTACCACCAGTCTGTATTTGTTCAATCAGAATTGGCTACACACCATTGTGTTCGGAGCTTATGTGGGGTGGGCGTATTCCTTCTATCTGGGCACTGTGGCTTTGTTGCTGGCCGACATCGCCTTTAACCGAGCTCGAGTGTGTACCGAAATTGTGAATATGATCCTCGACGCTGTGGGGTCAGCGCGTCTGCTCCCATGTTAGTCAGTTGTGTAAGGTGGGTAGAGCGCAGCGTGCCCACCGTAAATGAATCTGATTATTGATTGGTGGGCGCGGCTTGACAGCCTTTGCCCACCGCTACGCGCTAATACCGGGTTCCTGTGTCAGCCAGCCACCTTCAGCGCCTGCTCAATGTCCGCCAAAATGTCGTCGATGTGCTCGATGCCAATCGACAGCCGGATCATTTCCGGGCGCACACCGGCGGATAATTGTTCTTTGGGCGACAGCTGGCGGTGTGTCGTCGAAGCCGGATGGCACGCCAATGATTTGGCGTCGCCGATGTTGACCAAATGCACGATGAGTTTCAACGCATCGATGAAACGGCTTCCTGCCGCCGCGCCGCCTTTGATCCCGAACGACAACACGCTGGACGCACGGCCTCCCATGTATTTTTTTACCTGCGAATGATCGGCATGTTCCTCCAGCCCTGCATATTGAACCCAGTCAACGGCAGGATGTTTTTGCAAATACTTCGCCACGGCCAGCGTGTTCTTGCAAATCCTGTCCATCCGCACCGCTAATGTTTCAATGCCTTGCAGAATCAAAAACGCGTTGAACGGTGACAACGCCGCGCCCATGTTGCGCAGCATCACACACCGCGCTCGCGCGATGTACGCCGCTGCGCCGAACGATTCGGTAAACACCACGCCGTGATAGCTGACTTCCGGCGTGTTGAGACGCGGAAAACGATCAGCGTGTTCTTTCCAGGGGAAACGACCGCTATCAACGATGGCGCCACCGATTGTCGTTCCATGACCGCCGAGGTATTTGGTTAACGCATGCACAACGATATCGGCGCCGTAATCAAATGGCCGGCACAACATCGGCGTCGGTACCGTATTGTCAACGATGAGCGGCACGCCGATTGCGTGTGCTTGTGCCGCGAAAGCGCCAATATCAACAACATTGCCGAGCGGATTGCCGATGCTTTCGCAGAACACTGCTTTCGTGCGCGCATCGGCGAGCTTCGCGATTTCTTCCGGCTTCCGATAATCGATAAACCGCACCTGGATACCAAGCTGCGGCAGCGTATGCGCAAACAGATTGTATGACCCCCCGTACAGCGCACTGATTGCGATGATATTGTCGCCCGCTTCGGCAATCGTCTGGATCGCATAGGTAACCGCCGCCATGCCGGACGCGAGCGCCAATCCCGCCACACCACCTTCCAGTGCCGCGAGGCGCTGTTCCAGCACATCGTTGGTCGGATTCATGATCCGCGTATAGATGTTGCCCGGCACAGCCAAATTAAACAAATCGGCAGCGTGCTGCGTATTATCGAACGCATAGCTGGTGGTCTGATAAATCGGCACCGCGACAGACTTGGTCGTCGGGTCGGAACGGTAGCCGGCGTGAACGGCAAGGGTTTCGAGTTTCATGGATGCTCCTGAATGACTTGAGTCGTCGCGTACTAAGGCTATAAATTATAAACCATTCCGATTCTTCCTGGATCGGGTGTCAGGTAAAGTGCCGTCACATATACCCTGCAATGTTTCCATTGTTTTTAGATTCATTTCACGTCCAGACAGTGTCGTCCGGTTTCGCCAAGCCGACGCATCATCAAAAAATACGCATCGACACCCGGCGCAATGTTGCTGCCAAGCAAATCCCAAGTGCTGTAACGGGCGGCGGTTCCTTCGATGATGCTCTTTACCAATCCATCGCTGTATTGTGGTTCGGCAAACACACAAACCACATTGCTTTTCCGAACCTTGTCACGCAATGTCCGCAACCGCTGCGCCGATGGCTTCTGTTCGGGGTTTACCGTGATTGCGCCGACACCGTTCAAACCGTAGCGCTTTTCGAAATACTGATAACCATCGTGAAACACAATGAACGGCGCGCGCTTGACCGGCGCCAGCATGTGTTCGATTTCATGATCCAGCGCCGTCAACCGCTGACGCAGCGCCGCTGCATTCGCTTCGTAATGCTTGCCGTTCTCAGCGTCGAGCGCCGTCAATGCGCGGGCGATCGCATCGACCATGTTGCCCGCATTCGCCGGATCGAGCCAGGCATGCGGATCAGTCGAGTCTCCGCCATGGCTGTGTCCGTGTGCATGATGGTCTTTCCCCCAAACGCCGCCTTCGCGCGCCGGATAACGCACGCCGACGGCTTCGATCAGCGCCACTTGCCGCGTTTTGTTTGCTTTTAGCGGTTTTTCGAGAAAACTTTCCAGCGGCGCGCCGATCCAGAAAACGATGTTGGCGTTTGCCAGCATTGCCGCATCGGACGGACGCAGCGCATAGTCATGTGGCGAAGTCGTCTCCTTGACCAACAATACCGGCGTTCCGACGCCTTCCATCACACCGGCGACCAGCGAGTGTACCGGCGCAATACTGGCAACGACTTTCGGCGGTGCGGCGAAAAGACTGCCGTACGCCCCACACGCCACTGCAAACGCTACGAAAGCGCGCGCGCATTTAAAACCCATCGCTCTGTTCCTCGTGAAAAACCTGATATTCCCTGGCGGATACTATATCATTGCCCTTTATCCTTCGATACTCCCGTTTTTCATCGTGACCACCTCTTCGTCCGAAACTTTGCTGCGTGTTTCCGCAATTGCTTTCCGGCGACAAGGGGTGACGATTCTCGATGCGGTCGATCTGACGCTACGGCACGAAGAAATCATCACACTGATCGGCCCCAATGGCGCCGGCAAATCGACTTTGTTGAAAATTGCGCTGGGGTTGTTGACGCCTGACACCGGCGAAGTTTGGCGCGCTTCCGGCGTTCGTATCGGTTATGTGCCGCAAAAACTCGACATCAATCCGGCATTGCCGCTGACGGTGCGGCGTTTCATTACGTTGAGCACTGCTGCTTCAACACACGAGATCGAAAACGCGCTGACCGCCACCGGCATACCGTTCCTGATCAATGCGTCGGTACACACGCTTTCCGGCGGCGAATGGCAGCGCGTGTTGCTGGCGCGGGCGCTGCTGTGCAAGCCGGCGTTGCTGTTTCTCGATGAGCCGGCGCAGGGGCTTGATGTCTCCGGGCAAGATGCGATCTACGCGTTGATTCGCCGCATCCGCGACACGACAGGCTGCGGCATTTTATTGGTATCGCACGATCTGCATCTGGTGATGGCGTCGTCCAATCGTGTGCTGTGTCTGAATCGTCACATTTGTTGCACCGGTCGCCCCGAGGAGATCCGCCACGACCCCGCCTATCTGTCGCTCTTCGGCGGCGCCAACATTCAAAATCTGGCAGTCTATCAGCACCGTCACGATCATGAACACCCGTTGTGCGACCACGAACACCATCACCCCCCTTCGCGGAGTCAACACGAATGAGCCTGATCGAAACGTTGCAAACACCATTCGTCTGGCGCGCGTTGCTCGGGGGGCTGGCGATTGCGCTCGTCACCGGTCCGCTCGGCGTGTTTATTGTATGGCGGCGAATGGCGTACTTCGGCGACACGCTTGCGCATTCGGGTTTACTTGGCGTTTGCCTTGGCTTTTTGCTCGGCTTGTCGCCGACCACCGGCGTACTCATCGTCTGTTTGACGCTTGCCATTTTGCTCGTCATCCTGCAAGCGCGCGAAAGTCTCGCCGCGGATACGCTGCTCGGCTTGCTTGCTCACACCGCGTTGGCGCTTGGGTTGGTGGCGCTGACTTTTCTCGAAACGCTTCGTTTCGATCTCTCGACGTTTTTGTTTGGCGATTTGCTGGCGATCGACAACCTCGATCTCTTATGGGTGTGGGGCGGCGGCGGTATCGCGCTGATCGTGTTGATGGCGATCTGGAAACCGTTGCTCGCCGCTACCGTC
The DNA here is from genome assembly GCA_031275075.1 of Burkholderiales bacterium. GTDB lineage: Bacteria > Pseudomonadota > Gammaproteobacteria > Burkholderiales > Casimicrobiaceae > UBA931. The sequence goes on from JAISPI010000143.1 coordinate 4,800, forward strand.
GATGAGGCGTTGGCACGCGCTGAAGGCGTGCCAACGCGCCGCACGCAAGCGATATTCACGCTGCTTGTTGCGCTGGTCATCGCCTGCGCGATGAAAGTCGTCGGCGTGCTGCTGATCACCGCGCTGCTCATCATCCCCGCTGCCACCGCTCAACGGTTAGCGCGTTCGCCCGAACAAATGGCAGTGTTCGCCGGTATCCTCGGCATCGTTGCGCTCTTTGGTGGCATGACGGCATCGCTCACGCTCGATACACCCGCTGCCGCTTCGGTTGTCGCCTGCGCGACGCTGCTTTTTGTGTTGAGCCGAATCATTCCGGCGCGGCGTTAATTCACGATGCCCGCTTCCTGGTTCATCCTCTGTCGTGTCGTCGATCATTACGGCGATGCCGGTGTCTGCTGGCGACTTGCTCGGCAACTGGCGCATGAATACGGATTCGACGTTACGCTGTTCATCGACGATACCGCCACCTTGCAACGTTTAGTGCCGACGTTTGATGTGACACAGAATTGTCAGCGCATCGATTGCGTTACCGTGCAACGATTAACCGACACACTGCCGCCGCCCGCTTTCTGGCCTACTGTCATCATCGACGCCTTCGGTGGCGGCCTGCCGCCTTCTTGGCTAATGGTGCTCGAACGCGATTTTCCCCCTTCATCCCCCTCTCCTCTTGAGAGGGTGGGGGAGAGGGGGAATTACAATCTTATTGCGCCACACTGGATCATCCTCGAATACCTGTCGGCGGAGCCGTGGATTGAAACCATGCACGGCCTTGCCTCGCCGCCACCGTCGGTCAACATCCCGCGTCACTTCTTCTTTCCTGGCTTTACAGAAGCTACCGGCGGTTTGCTGCGCGAAAGAACATTGCTCGACGAACGCGATGCCTTTCTACGTTCTCCAGAAACACGCCACACTTTTCTCGAAAGCCTCGGCGTCAGCGTTCCGCCGTCCGATGCGTTGCTGGTTAGCCTTTTCTGCTACGACATATCAGCACTGCCGATGCTCCTCGATACTTGGGCTGCATCGCCATCCCCGATGGTTTGCCTGATCCCGGAAAACGTTGCGCCAGAGACTGTGCAGCGCTTTCACCGCGCCGACGTTGGCGCCACACGCACGACACACGGTTCCCTAACGTTGCACGCCATCCCGTTTCTTCCGCAAACCGATTTCGACCGCCTGCTGTGGACTTGTGATCTCAACTTCGTACGCGGTGAAGATTCCTTCGTGCGTGCGCAATGGGCAGCCAAACCGTTTGTCTGGCAAGCGTATCGGCAGGAAGAACAAGCACACCTGACCAAAATCGATGCTTTTCTGACACGCTACCTCGCGGATGCGCCAGACAATTTGAAAACCGCTTTAACCGATTTCACCCGCGCTTGGAACGACGAACAGCAAATAAACCGCATCGCGGATGCTTGGCCATCTCTCATCAAACAGCTACCGGCACTTGCAACACATTCCCATCATTGGGCGCAACGACAGTCAGTGCAAATGAATTTAGCTCAACGGCTGGTCGCTTTTTGTGACGTCTTTAGCAAATTGAGCCCATAGGCCGAAGCTTCTTAATGTGGCGTCTCTGGATTCAATAAGTCAGAGCAACACTTTTTTATCTTCGTTGGCAGATTTCGTTAAATGGAGGTAAAAACAGAACGGGTTGATGCGATTTTACTCAAAACGCCAGCAATACTTTCTGTAGTTCCGCTTCCAGCGCGACGCGGCGCGCCGGATTTTCCAGTTCTTCGCCGGAAATCACGAAAACGTCCTCGACGCGTTCGCCCAAGGTATTGATGCGGGCGCTTTCGACGTTGATTCCGGCGTTGGCCAGCACATGAGCCAGATGAGCGAGTAAGCCGGTG